>DATFYA010000088.1 GCA_035315345.1 Candidatus Methylomirabilota bacterium | reverse complement strand
AGCCTTTCACTCCCCCAAACGGCGGACAACCCGCGGCGCCCCTGGAGACAGACATGGCCATCACGCTCACCGACGACGTCAAGCGGCTCTTCGACGGACCCAACTTCGCCCACCTCGCGACGGTGATGCCCGACGGCTCGCCCCAGTCGGCGCCGGTGTGGGTCACCCGCGAGGGCGACCGCATCCTGGTCGGGACGGGGGAGGGCTCGCTCAAGGCGAAGAACACCCGCCGCGACCCGCGGGTGGCGCTGTCCATCGTGGACGGCGGCAACCCGTACGTCGAGGCGCAGATCCGCGGCCGGGTGGTCGAGCGCCGGCCGGACCCGACGTTCGTGGTGAAGGACGAGACCGCGCAGAAGTACACCGGCAAGCCGTTCCCGTGGCGGAACCCCGACGCGGTCACCCTCGTGATCGAGGCGGACCGGGTCAAGTTCGCGCGGCTGCCGTTCGTGCACGCCCCGGGCGGCCGGACGCGGTAGGGCAGTGCTCAGGGCGATCCGCCGCCCGTCCTGAACCGCGTCCGGACGTACTTGCGGGCGCTGTCCGGCGCAAGGCGTACGCTGCCCGGGCCACTGCGGACGTAGAAGTCTCCCTCGGGGCTTGCCTCCATGCCCTTCCACTTCAGCGGGTGGCCAGGACGAAGTCCACGACATCGCGCGGGGGAAGGCAGAGCGTGCGGTCGTAGTCCTCGGGCCGCCGGCGCCGGTAGCCTCCCGGTACGTCGCCATACGGCGACAGGGTCTCGCGAGCCCTGCCAGCCGCGGCGGCGGCATCGGGGCCGTGCTGGAGCAACCCCTGCTCGATGGCGTCCTCGAAGCTCCGCTCGGAGATCTCCATCCCTGCGCCGGGACCATCTTAAGCCAGGGACTCAATTTCCGGACGGACCCGATGGCGCTCCACTGGCCAGCGGGCGCAGTACCTCCAATGTCCAGCCCAGATCCAGGCGCTCGCCCAGCCAGGCCGATCGCCCGGTCCTGGCGTCGATGGAGAGTCCCTGCGCCGCATGGCAAGCCCGGATCGCTTCTACCGGCTCCGCAGGCACGGCACCCGGTGCTGGCACCTCGGGCAACTCCCTTCCGTCGGGGCGTCGGAATCGCAAGCCATCGTCCGAGTAACGTTCGACCTGGTATCCCTCCTCGTGGACCGCGCGGTGATGCCGTCGACAGAGCAGTGCCAGGTTGGAGAGCGTTGTCGGGCCACCCTGCGCCCAGTGGTGAAGATGATGGCCCTGGGTGACCCGAACCCCGCAGCCGGGGAAGCGGCAGCCCCGGTCCCGCTGCTGGAGCGCTCGTCGGAGCGCCGGCGGGATGGTCCGGGTTCTCGCCCCGATCTCCACCACGCGTCCCTCGCTGTCGTGCCGCAGCACCACCCGGCTCGCGTCGCACGCCAGGCGCTGGGACGTTTCCGCGGAAACGCGGATCCCGTCTTCCAGCACCGTTTGCCCCGGCTGCGTCGGATCCGCCAGCACCGGGGCATCCACGTGCACCACCACCTGGTAGCGCTCGCCCGGGGTTCCCGGGTCCAGACCCTGATGCAATGCCGTCTCCGCCACGAGGGCGAGCGCATCCGCCTGCTGCTGGGCTCTGGTCGGTGGCTCCGTCGCTGGGTCCGTTGCGCCGACCGGCCCCTCCTGTCGTGCTCGCTGATAGAGCACCTCACGGCCGGCCTCGAGCGCGCGCCGTAGCAGGGCTCCCACCTCTGGCGCGAGCCGTCCCCGCACGATGACCGTGCCATCCTCGTCCTCGAACAGGTACAGTCCGCGTCGGGCATGCTGTTGAGCGGCCACCCGGCGTTCCGCCGAGAGGTCGACCTGCCGCCAGCCCCGCACGATGCGCTCGACATGCGCGGCCGTCCCCGCTCGCCCGACCGCCAGGAGCCGTTCTTCCGTCTCCGGCGTGGCCACACGAGTCAGCGCTCGTACCTTGGAGTAGGAGAGGGCCCCTCGGAAGAGCGCGTCGGCCAGGCGGGGCAGTGCGCCCAGGGCCCGCGCCACCCGCACGCGCTCGCGGGCGGCGCCCGGGTTCAGCCCGACCCGCCACGTCAGCCATTCCGCGCACGATCTGAAGCCGGTGTTCCAGCCCCCGCGGCGGTCGAACTCGCGGATCAGCTCCAGCAGCCGAGCCGTCGCGGCGTCCAGATGCGCCGACAGCTCGGCGATCTCGTCGCCGAGACGGTCCAGTTCCTGGATACGCTGCGGGTTGCAGAGAAGACCCCCTTCACCTGTGAGGATTTCCATGGCGCATCTCCCGTGTGATCTTCGCCAACTTTAACCCCGCAGTTGGAGAGCGCCGCGGAGCGGTCAGGACGGGCGATCGTCGAGCGGGAGATGATTCGTCGTGGGATGGAGGCCGGTCAACGAGCAGGCGGTGGGGATGGACGACTGGATAGGCAAATCCGGCTAGAGCTCGGCTGTGTCCAGGCCTTCCGGATGAGGCCGTCAAGTAGAAAGTGGAATCAACCTCGCGGGCCTTCAGGCCCGACCGACGTCGATCTTCCCCGTCACCGCGGCGGAGATGAGCGAAGTCCGTAGCTCCTTCAGCCGCTCGATCGCATTCCGAACCTTGGCGACGAGGACGTCAATCTGAGCGGTCTTGGTATCCAGAAACGCTGCGATACCTTCTTGCTCCTGCCTTGGTGGTATCGGGAGAGATACACGTTTCAAGTCGCGGATGTTGATGCCCCGAATGGTCGCCCCGAGTGCTCCGGCGTCGAGCTGAGCAAAGACAGATGAAGACTTCAGCGCATAAAGGAGCCAAGGCCCATGGAGAGCTGGGATGTAGGCTACGCGCGCGGCATCCTGGGTGAGATTTGCGGCTTCTAGTTCTTCGGGAACCATTGCAACTTCCCCGATACTGCCTCGGATTGCGAAGACGAGGTCCCCTCCACGAAGCCCCGACCTGACATGCCCGGACTCGATCTCCCGGGACGTCCGGCTGAGGCGTTCGAGGCGCAAACGGTCCGAATTGACGTCGCCACCCTTGACGATCGGGATACCGTCCTCGACGCTTGGGCCCGGAAGCACGATCCCATACATGATTCGCCGATCGGAAGGCGTCAGGTGCCAGAGTCGCTTCAGGTCCCAATGGCCTTCATCGGAACGGTTGGGTCGAGGCCACCGGTGACCGCCCGTGTGATAAGGGCGGCACGCTTGTCCTGGAGTAGCTCGATCAGTCGCTCTGAGTCGTGAAGTGGTCCAGTGGGTAGGGATTGAGCCGAGCCACTGAACACCAGAATCCTTGTAGCTCTCGTACGACGGCCGCCGATCGCCGGGACGTCGGGCCGGACTCATTCAACCACGTCCCGTGCCGTCGTCCCCGTCACCTCGGCCAGCATGCGGACGATGTCCTTCTCCAGCGCTTTGATGTCGGCCTCGAACTGTTCCAGCGGACGGGGCGGGGTGTAGCGGTAGAAGTAGCGGTTGAAGTTGATCTCGTAGCCGACGATGCCGACCTGGCCGTCCTTGTCGTCGCGGCGAGCGGTGTCGATCCAGGCGTCGGGGACGTGCGGCTTGACCTCGCGCTCGAAGAACGCCTCGACCGGCTCGGCGAGGGGGACGCTCTCGGTGTCACGCAGTTCGGGATCCGGCTCTGCGGCACCCGCCGGGTCGCGGCAGATGGCCGCCGACTCATCGCGCTCGGACAGGGCGGCGAGGATGGCCCGCGCTACCGGGGACGCCATCTTCACGCTGGCCGAGCGCGCTGCTGCCTCCAACGCGGTCTCGAACCCGCGCCGGTCCTTGTAGAGGGTCGGGGGCAGCGTGCGCAGCAGGGCACGGATCGCCTCCTGCTGCTCGCGGCCGGCGGCCTGCTCCTTGGCGCCGGCCGCGCTCTCCTTCTTCGACTGGGCCAGCGCCAGGAAGCCGCGCTCGTGCTCCAAGCGCGCGAGACGGGCGGGAGTGGCGTGGAAGTTGAGACGCAAGGGGCGCTCGACCGTGATCTTGCGGAACCCGAAGTGGGTGGTCGGGAAGATCTTGCTGACCACGGCCTCTTCCTTGACGCCGTCACGGGTGACCGTGCGGGTGTCGCCGTCGAAGATCGTCCCCATCGTGGCGTTGTCGACCACCCCGGGATGAAGATCGACGGCTTTGAAGCGCTCGAGCACCTTGAAGAGCAGGCCGGCCTCGTTCAGCTTGCTGATGGTGTTGTCGAAGTCGAAGCGCTCGAGCACCTCGCGCATATTCGGGCTGAAGCCGGCGATGTAGTTGCGCAGGTTGGCCGCGAGCTGGGGGGCGTCGGCGCGGAGCTTGTCGAAGTCGTAGCGGGAGGTGTTGTAGAAGGCAAAGCCGGATGCCCGGCGGAGCTGCGCATCCAGGTCCTGTAGCCCCTTGCCGCGGAGATCTTCCTTTCGGCGAAGCACCTTCTCTTTGGAGGGGGCTAGGACGCAGTCGAGCCGGCGCAGGACGGTGAGTGGCAGGATCACGTCCTGGTACTTGCCGCGCTTGAAGGTGTCGCGAATGAGGTCCGCGACGCCCCAGAGGAAGCTGACGATCTCGCTATGGGTCATTGGCGCTGTGCGGACTATGGCCCGGGCGGCGCCACCGACACACCGTTGGCGCCGGTGCGCTCGATGGCGCGCGCGACGAGCCCGGACTGCTTGGCGTCCTCCACGACCGCGCGCAGGTAGCGCAGGCCCGCGTCCTTGCCCTTCGGCACCGCGATGGATTGCTGGACGCCCATGAAGCGTCCCTCGACGAGCCGCGATCCGGGCAGCTTCGGCACGAGGCCCAGCAGGCTCTGGGTCAGCCCGGCGAGCGCCTCCACCCGGCCGGCCGCGAGCATCTCGAAGGCGGCGTCGCCGCTCGGCGTCGACACCAGCGTCGCCCGCTTCAGGTTGCGGCCGAGGAACAGCTCGTAGTTGGCCCGCGCCGGCGCGGCCACGCGGACGCCGTCGCCATCGACGTCGGCGGCGGTGCGCAGCGGCGAGGCGCCCGGCACCAGGTAGGTGGCCTCGATCTCGAGGTACGCGGCGGTGAAGCCCATGAGCTTCTCGCGCGCCGGGTCCGATCCGAGGAACGCGATGTCCCACACGCCGGTCGGGGCGGCGTCGCCCATCGCGGCCACGCTGTCGTACGGCACGATCGCCAGCGGCACGCCCAGGCGCTCGCCGATGTCGTGCATCAGGTCGACGGCCACGCCCCGCGACTGGCCGGTGGCCCGGTCCCTCGTGGCGAGGATCGCGTTGCCGTAGTTGATGGCGGCGCGGAGCGTGCCGGTGGGCGCGAGATCGGCGCGAACCGCGGGAGTGACGTCGGCCATGGCGCTGGATGCTAGCAGAATTCCGCCGACCGGCGCCACGGCCTCCGGGTCATCGCCGGGCGGCGGGCTGCGCCAGCACCTCGGCGGCGGCCTTTTCGACCGCGGTGCCCTTGAAGAAGTCGGGGTTGACCTCGCCCCAGAAGCGCACCGCGTTGCCGAACATGAAGTCGCGGAAGTCGTCGTCGCCGAGCAGCCCGTGCTCGACCAGCTCGTAGGCCTCGGGCACCACCGCGGTCATGTCCGGCACGTCGAAGTGGCCGATGTCGGAGCTGAAGATCGCGTTGAGGCGGGCGCGCATCGGATTGGCCGCGGTGTTGAACGCCCACGCGTTGGTGGGATCGTCGGCCTCGCAGCCGAAGTAGAAGCGCGGGACGAAGAGATCGCGGATGTCCTGCTTCTTCTCGATGCGGCAGCGGAAATAGTCGTCGACGTCCTCCACGCCGCCGGTGAGGGTGGAGTTGGAGTCGCCCTCCAGGCCCTCGCCGCGCCGGACCGCTTCCACCACCTCCGGCCGCGCGTACTGCTGGGCCAGCTCCAGCAGCCGGCCGCGGTCGAGCCGGCTCGGATGGGTCGACTGGATGGCCTGCCCGTTCCGCTTCTCCCAGTGGCCGATGAGATCCGCGTAGAGCATGCAGGCCCAGCCCACCCCGCCCTCGAGGAAAGCGAAGTTGAGATCGGGGAAGCGGCGGGTCACCCCGCCGAAGAACAGCGCCTTGGCCACCGCGTGGCCGGCCGAGGCGAAATGGCCGATGTGGTTGTAGCAGAAGTTCGACGGCGAGTTGCGCAGCAGGATCGAGCGGGCGCCGTTGTGGAAGCTCGGGGCCAGCCGCAGCTCGCGGCACGTCCGCCAGACCGGATCGTAGTCGTGCGGGCTGTCGATGCCGATGACGTCGTACCACTCGACGAGGCCGGCCGCGTCCGGGCGCTCCTCGGCGAGTGCGGGCACCGGGCGGCGCATCATGCCGCCGACCATGATGACCTTGTAGCCGAGCTCCGTCGCCGCGAACTCGATCTCCTCGATGGCCTCCTCCGGCGTGTACATCGGGATGATCGCGGCCGGGATGACGCGGTCCTCGAGGCCGCGGAACTGATCGGCGGTGAACACGTTGTAGGCGCGGCAGATGGCCCGGCGCAGCCGGGTGTCCTGCATGCGGTGATAGGAGAGCCCCGCGGTCGGATAGACCACCGAGAAGTCGATGCCCAGCTCGTCGAGCCGCTCGTGCATGAGCCGCGGCATCATGGCGGTGGCGCGATCGAGCACGTTCTCGCACGGCGACGACCAGAACGCCTCCTGCCCGACGCGGCGCCGGTTGCGCTCGGCCACCGTCATCTTGAGCGAGTTGGGCACGCGCTGGCTCGCCAGGGCCAGGCCCTCGACCGCGGCGTCGCCGCCGATGCGGCGGAATTCTTCCCGCATCACCGGCGAATACTCCAGCCAGTGGCCGTCGGCGTCGATGACCGGATGGGTGAGGCGGGCGCGGAGCGTGCGGGCGTCCAGGTGGCCGTTGTGCGTCATCGCGAGGCCTCCAGCGCAAGAGTGGGGGATGGGTCGTCGAGAGGGCATGGTACTCCAATCGCGCGACCCCGCGCATCAGGACTCCTCAGCTCAGCCGACGCACTCCGCGACGCGGGCCAGATCGCGCTCGGCGCACGCGTCGCCGTCGGGGCGCACCGCCCGCGCGTTGCGGAGCGCCGTGGCGAGCCGCTGGTGCGCGCGGTAGACGGCCAGCCGCGCGCGGTCGAGCGGCCCGGCCACCGACTCGTAGCCGGCCAGGAACGCCTCGGCGAGATCGCCGATCGGCACCGCCAGGTCCGATGCGCCCTCCAGCCCGCCGAGGAAGGCGGCCGCGTCCCGCTCCGGGTCACCCCAGGCCAGGCCGTCGAAGCCCAGCAGGCCCAAGGTGGTGCCGTCGTCGAGCCACCGCTTGGCGCGAGGCGCGCCGTGGATCGGTCGGAGGCCACGCCGTCCGGAGTCGTGACGCCGGAAGAGGAGCTTTTCGAGCAAGGCCGACACGGTGTCGGCGACGTGTGGCACGCGCGCGCACAGCTCGGCGCCGGCCTGGACCGTGCTCGCGAGCTGCGCCGCCGAATCGAACGTCTCCCGCGGCTCGACCGTCGAGCACGCGAGCGACCCGGCGGCTCGGCCGATCCGATGCACCAGCCGTGCGCCCTCGGACCCTGCCAGGCGGTCGCCGATGGGATCGCCGTCGACCTGATGCTGCCACACCGTCCGGGTGAGGGGATCCCAGCGGTCGGGGCGGGCGACTCGGAAGCCCAGCTCCCCGCGCGTGGCGGCGGCCCAGAGCGCCTCTCCCTCGAGGTGGCGGCGCTCGCCGTCGTTGCCGCGGTAGACCTTCGCGTAGCAGACGTCGTCGCCGCGATCGCACCGGATCGTGCAGCGGCGGGACGGGCGGTAGCCCACCACGGCCGGCCGCCCGCCGTTGGCCAGCAGCGCGACGAGGCCGGGCAGTGACGGATCCGACGTGAAGCGGCTGACCCGCAGCCAGCCCACGGTGCCATCTCGCAGGCACCAGTGGTCCGCCACTCGCGCGCCGGGCTCCTTGTGGAAGACCTCGATCCGGACCAGCGCCTGCGGCGCCTGCTCGGTCTCGAGCACGACGATCACGTAGGGCTCGTGATGGGGATCGAACCGCCCGTAGGTGCGGATCCAGCGGCGCTCCGGCGGCCACCAGCCGCGGTCGCGACCCGCCCGCTCGACGATGGATACCGGCAGCGCATCGGCGGCGAGTGCGGTCAGCTGCGACCGGTACCGCGCGTGCGCCGACCTTCTCACGGCGCGTTCCGCCGCGGAGCCGGACTCGTGCCGAGCTGCACGGGGGAGCCGCCTTCCCGGAGATCCGCACCCTCGTGGGTGTGGACGCGGACGACGGCGCCGGCCGCGTTCCTCCGCACCAGCACGTGGCGGCCGGTAAAGACGAAGGAATCGAATCGGTACTCCTGATCGGGCTTCCCGCCGAAGAACAGGACGTCGTGCTCGGCGCCCAGCGAGATCGTGAAGGCGCGGGCGAGGGGGGCGGCCCGCCCGTTCACGTGGCTTACTCGGATCTCCTCGATCACCGGCATCAGCAGTGGCACTTGGCGGCAAGGCAGGAGCAACGCGACCAGGGTGGCACGCGCGGCCCGGACGCCGAAGCAGGCCACCGGCGCCGGGAGCTTCTTGCCAGACCGATGCGAGACGTGACCGGGCTCCAGCTGGAGGGTCAGGCCCTCCTGACGCGGCGCCACGATGAGCAGATGCGGGGAGACGAGGGCCAGGAGGCTGGGCGATTCGTTCAGAGTGATCCGGTCCTGCGCCCACTCGCCCAGATGAAACCGCGCCTCGTAGAGGTGCTCGCGATGGCCCACCAGGCTGTCCGCGATTACCCAGTAGCGCCCGTCCACGAAGAAGATCCGCCGCTCGTGTACCGCGTCGTACTCGTGGCTGCGAGCGCTGCCGTGCAAGAGGTCGAAGCCGTCCTGGCAGATCCGCTCGATCAGGCGGTGCTCGGGGGCGGGACCGGTGACGTGGTATCGCGTGCGCCCGTTCGAGCCGTCGCCGCCCGGCCGGCCGGGCAGCGGCTCGTAGCGCGTCTGGCTCCGGTAGTCCACCGTGACCGTGTTGTGAGCCGCGGTCGACCGGAACCGCGCGCGCCAGTTGGTCTCCCCGGACTCGCGGTCGGTGTAGCGGCCCGGGTCGACCACGAGCGCCCGCCCGAGGCCGTACAGCTCGACGCTCAGGCAGTCGAAGTGGCCGTGGTCGCCGGCGCCGAGCGGGCCGCAGTCGAGCACGAGGTGCTGCTCGTCGCGGTAGTCGCGGCCGTCGGCGCCCCAGCCGCTGCGCACGACGTAGTAGCCGGCCTCGGGGAACGCGGCCGAGCGCGCGGCGGGCGGGGTGCCGGTGAGTCCGCGCGTCGCGACGAAGAGCATGTCGTCGCGGCCGAACAGCTCGTGGCCCTGTCGCAACAGATCCAGGTGCCCGCGCACGTCGCCGTCGGAGAAGCTGGGGACGATGCCGGCCGGGTTGTGCACGTGCATCGAGAACTCCAGCGCCCGAATCAGCGTCGCGTCCATCTCGGCAGGCACCGCGATGGAATTGGCGGCGGCGAGGCGTCGCACGCCCAGGTAGTGCTTCAGCACCCGATGGTGCCGGTCGGTGGACAGCGAGCCGTGCACGCCGTCCGGGAGCAGCTCGGCCTTCAGGTCGTGCACCAGCTCCGGCAGCGCGATCGCTCGCCAGGCCGCCGCGGCGGCCAGCTCCGGGAACACCACGCCCGCGAGGAACACGGCGCCGAGCTCGAGCGCGCGGCGGTGGCGATCGGGCGTCAGGTGCCCGCTCAGGAAGCTCACCTGCTCGTCCAGCGAGGCGAGGAAGCGGAGGTGGAAGTCGGGCGGAATCGCGCGCGCGTCGCCCTCGGCCACGAACAAGTGGTAGGCGGAAATCCAGTTCTGCACCCGCCGTGCGGTCACGTCGGCCGCGATGGATCCGGTCCGGGCGGCCCGGATCCAGGAGTCGGTCAGCGCGATCCAGCGGTCCAGATGGCGCCGGTCGCCGGTGTCGCGGTAGGCGATTCCGAGCCCGACTGCGTAGGAGAACGCGTGCAGGCGGTGTGTCTCTTCGTTGAGCTCGAACCGGTGGTCCAGCACCGTTTCGATCGTGTCGGGCCGGCTCTCGAGCTCGTCCGCGACCGCGAAGAAGTGCACGTCGGTGCGGGTCGCGAAGTGCTCGAGCAGGACCTCGGCCGACCAGGTGTCGAAGGGAGGACGCAGCCGTGGCCGGGCCGGCGCGGCGACCACGACCGGAGGCCCGGCCGGGCCCGCGGAGTGTGCGTCGTCGTCCATCAGGTTTCCGAGACCGGCCGTAGCGGCCGCGCCCGCTCCATGCGCTCCGGCAAGCGACACGCCGGCCTGGGTTCACATCTCGGTGGGGGATGCCCTTCTCCAGGTCCCGCACGGTCGTCTCGGATCGGCTCCGCGGCTCGGAGCCGTCACCACGGCTGAAACGGAGACCGCGAGCAAGGCGTATGCCGCGGGTACGCGGTCATTGGCGACATGGCTCGGAACCGGCGGTCAGTCGAGGAAGAACAGCCACTTGTCAGGGTCCGGCACGGCGGTTGACGCACGGCATCGGGACGCAATAGACGCCGGCGAGCCGGCCCGGGGTTTTTACCCTGGGGATTTCACCGAGATCGGGGCAAATGCCCGCTCGGGGACGGGCACCTCGTCACGCCTCGATCAGCTGGTCCGCCCGCAAAATCAGCGAGTGAGGCAGGGTCATCCCGAGTGTTTTCGCCGTCCCGGCGTTGATGGTGAGCACGAACAGCACCGGCCGCTGGATCGGCAGGTCCGCGGGGACCGCCCCCTTGAGGATCCGGTGCACGTAGCCGGCCGCGCGCCGGAACAGGTCGGCGAGGTTGGGCCCGTAGGCCATGAGCCCGCCCGCGGCGGCGAACTGGGGGAAGACGCTGATGGCGGGCAGCGCTGCTCGATCGCCAACGCGCCGAGTCGCCTCAGGTTCTGGAAGATCAGCGGAGACGACGGGATGACCACCGCCTGCGCCCGCTGCTGGCGGGCCTGCTCGAAGGCGCCGGCGAACTCGCCCGGGTGCCGGACGGGCAGCGACTGGAGCTGGAACTTGAGCGTCCGAGCCGCCGTCTCGGTCGCGTTGAGCTGGGGGCGGGCCAGGTCCGCATCCCACAGGACGGCCACTCGGTGCAGGCGCGGCATCGCCTCGGCCAGGAACTGGAGGAGCTTGCCGCTCAGCTCCGGGATGTCGAGGAAGAAGCCGGTGAGATTCCCTCCCGGTCGAGCGAGGCTCTTGATCCAGCCCGCCTCGATGGGATCGGTCTCGAGATCGGCCAGCGCCCCGATGCCCACCAGCAGCTCGCGCCGGGCGATCACTCGATCACCGTGTCGGCCCGGAGCAGCACGCTGCTCTGGACCGTGAGCCCGAGCGCCCGGGCGGTCCGGAGGTTCACGACCGTATCGAACTTGCCGGCCTGCTCCATCGGCAGGTCCGCGGGCCGGGCGCCCTTGAGGATCCGGTCCACGAAGCCGGCGGCGCGACGCCAGGCGTCCGGAAAGTTGACGCCGAATCCGAGCAGCCCGCCCGCGTCCGCGTACTCCCGGAAGCCGATGCTCGGCAGCTGCCGTCGCCGGGCCAGCTCGGCGAGGCGGCCGGCCTGCGCGATGAACAGCGCGTCCTCGTAGACGCACACCGCGTCCCCGCGCGCGCGGCCGATCGGCTCGAGCACCCCGTCGAACTCCTCCGGGCGCTGCGCCAGGAGCTGGACGATGTCGACGCCGACGGTTCGCGCGGAGCGGGCCATCGCGTCGAACGTCACCACGTTGCCCACGTTCGCGCCGTTCATGAGCACGGCCACGCGCTTGAGCCGCGGGACCGCCTCCGTGATCATCTCGACCCGCTTGGCGTTGAGATCGGGGAAGGAGAACGTCACGCCGGTGATGTTGCCGCCGGGGTGGGCCAGGCTCTGCACGAGGCCGGTCGCGTCGGCGTCGCCGCTGATCGCGCTGACGATGGGAATGGTCGCGGTGGCCCGCTGCGCCGCGCGCGCGCCCGGGGTGCCGTGGGTGAGGATGAGATCCACCTTCGCGCGTATCAGGTCCGCCGCGAGGGAGGCGAGACGGGTGTAGTCGCCCTGGGCCCACCGGTACTCGATGGCCACGTTCTTCCCCTCGACCCAGCCGCGCTCGCGAAGCCCGGCGCGGAAGGCGTCCACGAAGGCGCCGTGGACCGTCGGCGACGTGGAGCCGAGCACCCCGATGCGGTGGATCTTCCCCGCGGCCGGCTGGCCGCGCGCGCGCCCCGGAGCGGCCAGCGCCGCGGCGGCACCGAGGAGGAGCCGGCGTCGGCCGATCATCATGCGGAGAGGCGATACACGCGCGCGGCCGTGTCGTGGAAGAGCGCGGCCTTCTCGACCGCCGAGTAGGCTGCGGTCAGGCGCTTGAACGAGTTCCACAGCACGACGTAGCTGCAGCTGACCACGTCCACCGGGAAGTTCGACTCGAACATGCAGCGGTCGACGCCGAACCGCTCGATGGTGAACTCGTAGTACGGGCGGGTGGCGTCGGCCAGCTCCCGGCTGGACGGCGGCCGCGGTCGCTCGTGCCAGCCGAAGCCGTTGACCTCCATGTTGATCCCGCCCAGCTTGGCCACCACGTTCGGACAGGTGGCGAGCTCGGCGATCGAGGAGCGCCACTCCGCGTACACCTCGCGCCCCCGGCCCGCGTAGGAGCCCACGCCCACCGGGCCGCCGAAGTGGTCGAGCACGATGGTCGTGTCGGGGAAGGCGCGGGCCAGCGCGGTCACGTCGGGGATCTGGCGGTGGTAGCACCACGCCTCGAAGCTCAGTCCGCGCGGGGCCAGCTGGGCGAAGCCGGCGCGGAAGTCGTTGCGCAGGAAGAGGCCCTGGGGCGGACGGGTGCGGTGATTCGGCACCTCGGGATCCGGATCCCACGCCCCACCGAGGCGGATGCCGCGAAAGCGCCCGCCCCCGGCGGCGATCTGGGCGTCGAGCACGGCGCCCACGGCTCCGCCCAGGCGCAGCGGCGCGGTGCCCACGATGCCGGCGGCGACGCGGATGGGGCCGTAGAGGCCGGAGGCGCTCATGGCCGCGATGCCGTTCACGAACTCGGTCTCGCCGACCGCGCGGAAGGCCTCCGGCCCGTCCGGCCTGAGCATGGCCCCGCACTCGATGAACACGGTGGAGACCACGTGGTGGCCGCCGCGCGCGTCGGCCACGATCTCGTCGAGCAGGTAGCGGGGGGCCACCCGGGCGGTCTCGCCGTCCCACAGGTGATGGTGCGGGTCGCAGATGGGCCGCTCGGGCTCGAGCGGCTCCTCGACGGTCAGCGCGAGCCACTCGCGGTTCTTCGGATACGAGACCACCGGGCGGCCCGGTCAGGACTTCTCGTACTCGAACCAGAAGCCGTTGCCCTCGCGCACCACGCGGCCGAACGAGGGCGAGGGGAAGTGCGAGGCGCAGACGAGCACGTCCCGCTCGCAGTAGCGCTCGAGGAAGGCGCGGCGGGTGGCCGCGGCCTGCTTGGGGTCGAAGTCGGGACGCGGCACCCAGTCGGTCTCCTGCAGCTGCACCGGGGAGTGGATCAGGTCCCCGGTGATCACCGCGTGCTGCCCCCGGGAGGCGATGTGCACGCTCATGTGGTCGGGGGTGTGGCCCCACGTCGACTCGAAGCGCACCTCGTCGTCGATCGCGAAGTCGTTCTTGACCATCTGGGCGAGCCCGGATTCCACGATGGGGATCACGCTGTCGGCGATCTGGTTCTGCGGCGTCTCCTTGTGCAGTCCCGACCAGTACGCCCACTCCTTCTCGGACATCACGTAGCGCGCGTTCGGAAACGTCGGCACCCAGCGGCCGTTCTCCCAGCGGGTGTTCCAGCCCACGTGGTCGGTGTGGAAGTGGGTGGTCAGCACGAAGTCGACCTGCTCGGGGCGCACGCCGGTCTCGGCGAAGCGCTGCAGGAACTCGCCGCTCGTGGTCATGTTCCAGTTCGGGCGGGCGCGCTCCTTGTGGTCGCCCACGCAGGTATCGACCACGATGGTGTGGTGCCGCGTGCGGACCAGGAACGACTGCATGGGGAAGACGAGGCCGTTGACCTTCCGGTCCAGCGCCCAGCCGGCGAGGCGCTCGCGATACGGCGCCCACTGCTCGGGGGTGACCTGGGGGAAGAAGCCGGCGGCGTCGAAGTCGGGACGCTCGGACTCGATGATCCGGTGAATGACGATGTCGCCGACCTGTCGCTGCAACATGGGCGTGGTCTCCTTTGAGCCCGCACCATAAGGCGAGCGGCCCGGCGTGTCAACGCGGCGGCCCTCACCGAGCCTTGAGCCGGAGGTCTTCGTACGGCGACGAGTAGGGATGGTGCTCGATGAGCCCGAGCCCCGACTCCTCCACCCGCGGCCCGACCCCGTTCAGGAACGCCAGCTCCCAGATCGGCGCGAACATCACCCGCTCCGCCGCGACGCGCTGGATCTGGTGGAGCAGGGCCTCGCGCTTCTTGCGATCGAGCTCGCGCGCCTGCTGGCCGAACAGGTCGTCGATCTCGGGATAGGTGCCGTAGACGTAGGTGCCGGCGGAGGTCATGTAGTTGTCGATCCGGGTGGCCGCGTTGCCGAAGGCGCCCGCGCCGGCCTGCATGAGCCCGCCGCGGATCTTCTTGTCCTTCCACTGGCCGAGGAACGCGGCCCGCTCCATCGGCCGCACTCGGGTCTGGATCCCCACCGCCTTGAGATAGTTGGCCACCGCTTCGGCGACGTTGGTGTAGGAGGCGTCGCACGCGAGGTCGCCCGCGTCGAAGCCGTTGGGCAGGCCGGCCTCGGCGAGGAGGCGGCGCGCCTGCGCGGGATCGTAGGGGATCGGCGGCGGCCCCCAGTAGTACTCGTAGGACGACGGGATGATGCTCGACGCCACCTTCGAGAAGCCGAGGGTCTCGGCCAGGTTGATGCCCTGGCGATCGATCGCCACGCTCGCGGCCAGCCGCACGCGCCGATCGTGCCACGGCGACTTCGGATTCCACTGCTCGGTGGTGAAGTCGATCCAGAAGGTCGCGGGCAGCAGGGTAGGGGCCAGGCGGAGCCCCGCGGTGCGCTTGACCTCCTCGGCGAGCGCGCCGCGGATGGAGTAGGCCACGTCGGCCTCGCCGCGCTTGAGCATGGCGAGGCGCGTCGCCTCGTCCGGCACCACGCGGAAGACGAGGCGCTTGACCGCGGGCGGCTTGCGCCAGTAGCGATCGTGGGCCTCCAGCACCATCTCTACCCCCGGATTGAAGGACACCAGCTTGTAGGGGCCGGCGCCGACCGGGGCCTTCTTGAACCCGTCGTCGCCGACCTTCTGCACGTACGCCTTCGGCACGATCCAGCCGGCTCCGGTGGCCGGCGTGCCGAAGAAGGCCATGAAGTCCGGCCACGGCTCTTTCAACCGGAAGCGAACCCGCTGGGCGTCCACCACCTCGACCGCGGCGACCTTGTCCCGGAACAGCTTGGCCGCGGCGCCGCGGTAGCGCTCGAAGGAGAACTTCACGTCCTCCGCGGTCATGGCGTCGCCGTTGTGGAAGACCACCCCGCGGCGCAGGACGAACTCGTAGACGAGGCCGTCGGGCGACGTCGTCCACGACTCGGCCAGCGAGGGCGCCGCCGGCTTGCCCGGCATCGGTTTCACCAGCGCGTCGTGCAGGGCGTAGAAGATCATCATGGTGGTGACGATGCCGGGGTGCTCGCCGGGATCGAACCACGCGGGCGCGATCGACACGTGGACGGCCCACGTCATCTGTCCGTCGGCGGCGAACGCGCGGGGCGGAACGGACGGAGCCAGCAGGAGTGCCAGGACCAGGACGGCACCGAGCGGACGGACCCAGGACAGAGATCGCATGGGATCCTCCTCGAGCAAGCCGGTCAGGTGCGCGATTTATAGCCGCGTCGGTCGACGCTGTCAACCGGTGCCGTGACATACTCCGCGCGGAGGAGATCGCATGACGACTCGACCCGCCCTCTTCGTGGTCAAGGCCACCATCGGCCCCGAGCTGGAGTCCGCGTTCAACGACTGGTACGACACGGTGCGCTCGCGGGAGGCCGCTCAGGTGCCCGGCTGTCTCGGGATGCGCCGATACCAGGCGATGGCCCTCGACACCCCGCACGCCGGATCCGAGCCGTGGCAGTACATGGTCTGCTACGAGTTCGATTCCGAGGCCTCGCTGCGGGCGTTCGTTCAATCGGACACGCTGCGGGCCATGACCCGCGACTACAACGCGCGCTTCGGCGGGAGCGGGGACCGCGCGCGCCTCGCCTACCGGCAGATCTACCCCTGAGCGCGCGCCCGCATCACCGGCCGCGCCGCGGCGACGAGGCGGAGCTCAGGCGGCTCCTCGGAGCGCGGGCATCACCTCCCGGGCCAGGAGCCGCAGGCTGCGCGTCTCCAGCTCGGGGGCGATGCGCCCGCCCGGATTGAGCTCGACCACGACGCCGTCGAGGCCGAGCCGCTCGCGGAGGGCGCGCAGCCGCTCGACCACCGCGGCCGGCGTGCCGAAGACCACCTTCCGCTCGAGCATGTCGTCGTAGGTGAGGCTCGCCATGCGCTGGGCCTGCTGCTGCCGCCGGTCGGCCGGGCCCGCGCCCGCGCGCCCGACCGCCGACCGGGCCAGCTCGGTCTGGCGCGCGAAGAACGCGGTGAGGCTCGCGCGCGGCTCCTCGACCGCGCCCGCCGCGGTGGGCGACACGTAGACCGGGATGCGCAGGAAGACACTCGGACTCCCCGCGTGTCCGGCCTCGCGCCAGGCGTCGCGATAAGGCCCGAGCTGGGTCACGAGGTCCGCGATCTCGGTGGCCCGCAGGCCGATGAAGATCGGCAACCCCAGCCGGCCCGCCGCGGGAAACGTCTCGTCGCTCGTGGCCGCCATGCGGATGGGCGGATGCGGCACCTGGTAGGGGCGCGGGGCGACGGTCGCGTGGTCGACGCGATAGAACTCGCCCGCGTAGCTGAACGGCTCGCCGGTCCAGGCCCGGCGCACGATGTCGAGCGCCTCGCGGAAGCGCGCCTGGCTCTCCGCGTAGGCGATGCCGTAGGTGTCGTAGGTGCGGACCACCCCGCTGCGGCCGATGCCGAACTCGAAGCGGCCCTCGCTGATGTGGTCGACGGTGGCGACCTCCTCGGCGATGCGGAGCGGATGGTTCAAGGGCAGCACCTGGACCGCGGTGCCCACCCGCACGCGACGGGTCCGGGCCGCGATCGCGCTGGCGACCTGGAGCGACGCCGAGATGATCGAGCGGCTCGGGGTGAAGTGGATCTCGCCGAGCCAGACGCAGTCGATGCCCCACGCCTCGGCGCGGTCGGCGGTCTCGAAGATGTCGCGAAACGCCGAGCTCTGGGTGGCGCCCTGGCGCAGCTCCTCGACGAAGAGTCCGACGTGCACGGCGTCGATACTGCGGCGGGGGCGGGAGGGAGTCAAGCGGACCCGAACGCGTCAGACTTACCGGGTAGAGTCGGCGGCGATCGGCCACGACACCGCGATTTCGTTCGCGCCGTGCGACATTGAGTGCGCGGCATGCGCCTTGCTCGGCACGACCGGGCAGGAGGGCTCCCACATGGGCATCATCGGCTGGATCATCTTCGGTCTGATCGTCGGCGTGGTCGCCAAGGTCCTCACCCCCGGCCGGGATCCGGGTGGCTTCATCGTCACGATCATTCTCGGCATTCTGGGCGCGGTCCTGGGCGGCTACCTCGGGCGCGCGCTGGGGTGGTACCAGGCCGGCGATCCGGTCGGCTTCGTGGTGGCGGTCCTGGGCTCGATCCTCCTCCTCGTCCTGTATCGGCTCGTCACCCGCCGCACCGCCTAGCCGTCGGGCCATGACCATGCGGTCGCTCACGGTGCCGCCGGCCGAGGCGGCCAGCGCGGCCCGTCTGCGGTATGTGAGCGATCGCGATCCCGGCATCGCGCGGGTTCGCGCCGGGCGCGGGTTCGCCGACCGCACCGCTCGGGGCCGAGCGAGCGCCGACGAGCGCGCGCGGCTCCGCTTCCTGGACCACACGCTGCTCCGCCAGCGCTCGGCCTGATTCCGCGGTTGCGGTCGGCCGGCGCTTCCTGCTAGGCTGCGCCGCCATGCCCGGCCATCTCGTCCCGCCATGCGCTCGCCGCGCGCTCGCGCTGACCAGCCTCGGTATGCTGCTCGCCGCGCTCGCCGGCTGCACCGGCGCCGAGGTCCACTCGCGGGCCGGCATCCCGACCATCGTGGTGGTGACCCGCCACGCCGACACCGATCCGGGCTCCGGCGTGCTGAACGCGACCGGACGGGAGCGCGCCCAGGCCCTGGCCAGTCTGGTGGCGCCGATGGGCGTCACCGCCATCTACAGCCCCGACCTCGAGCGCAACCTCGCGACGGTCGAGCCGCTGGCCCGTCTCGCGGGTGTCGAGGTCACGCGCAAATCGGCGGTGAGCGTGTTCTCGGCCGGGGCCATCGCCGAGGAGATCCTCGAGCGGCATGCCGGCGGCGTCGTGGTGTGGGTAGGCAATGTGTCGGGAAACCTGCAGGCGGTCTACGGGCGGCTGGGCGGGGACGGCATGGGGCCGGTCGACTACGGGGATCTACATATACTGACCATCCCGCCCTCGGGCCCGGTCCGCGTCGAGAAGCTGCGCTACGGCCCGTGATCGGTGTCCCGCCCCGTCTGCGGGGTGATAGCATACCCGCGGGATGAGACGAGGGCGTTTGATCGGCCTGGCCGTGGCGGTCGTCCTGGCCGGCCTGGTGTACGGCGGGTACCTCTGGTGGCAGAGCTTCCGGTACATCTCCACGGATGACGCGTACGTAGAAGGCAGCATCGTCGTCATCAGCGCCAAGGTCGCGGGCCACGTCGCCGAGCTGCGCATGGACGATAACCGCGCGGTCAAGGCCGGCGACGTCCTCCTCCGCATCGACCCGCGCGACTACGAGGCCCGGCGCGATCAGGCCAAGGCCGCGGTGGCGGTGGCGCTGGCCAGCCACCAGGCCACCCGCTCCGAGACGCAGCTGACCCGCGAGACCACCGCCGCGCAGGTCGACGAGTCGCGCGCCGCGCTCGAGTCGGCGCGGGTGGCCGAGCAGGCCGCGGAGTCGGCGGTGGCGGAGGCGCGCGCCACCCTGGAGGCCAAGCGCGCGGCGACCGCCGCGATGATCGCCGACGTCGCCGGCGCGCAGAGCACGCAGCGCCAGAACGCGCGCGAGATGGATCGGATGAAGCGGCTGCTGCAGGGCGGCTTCGTCTCGCAGCGCGACTTCGATCAGGCCGAGATGGTGATGCTCACCTCGACCGCCACCGTCGAGGCCACCCAGAAGCGGCTCAACCAGGCCGAGAAGGAAGCCCAGCAGGCCGAGGCCGCGCTGGCCAGCCGCACGCTCGCGGTGAGCCTGGCCCGGCAGCGGGTGAACGAGGCGCGGGCCGCGCTCGGGCGGGTGGAGAGCCAGCGGCGGCAGGTCACGGTCAAGGAGGCGGAGGTCGAGCGGGCCGAGGCCGCCCTCAGCCAGGCCCGCGCCGACCTGTCGTTCGCCGAGCTGCAGCTGCAGCACACCGAGGTGCGCGCGCCCAGCGACGGGGTGGTGTCGAAGAAGAGCGTGGAGGTCGGGCAGGTGGTGCAGATGGGCCAGCCGCTGCTGGCCCTGGTCCCGCTGCACGACGTGTGGGTGCTCGCCAACTTCAAGGAGACGCAGCTCGGCCGCGTGCGGCCGGGCATGGCCGCCGACGTGGAGATCGACACCTTCCCGGGCCAGGTCTTCCACGGCACCGTGGACTCGCTGAGCGCGGGCACCGGCTCTCGCTTCTCGCTGCTGCCGCCGGAGAACGCCACCGGCAACTGGGTCAAGGTCGTGCAGCGCGTGCCGGTGAAGATCCGGCTCGATCCCCGCGAGCTGGGCAACCCGCACACCCTCCGGGCCGGGATGTCCGCCTACGTGGTCATCCGGGTGAAGTAGCCGTGTCGTCGCCGGTCGAGGCCGCGCCGATCTCGGCGGCCCGCAAGTGGGCCATCACGCTGTCGGTGATGGTGGTGGCCTTCATGCAGGTGCTCGACACCAGCGTGACCAACGTGGTGCTGCCGCATCTGCAGGGCTCGCTCTCCGCCGGCCTCGAGGAAGTCTCGTGGGTGATCACGTCCTATCTGGCCGCCAACGCGATCATCATTCCCGCCACCGGCTGGCTCGCCGGCCTGCTCGGGCGCAAGCGCTTCTTCCTCGTATGCTGCGTGCTGTTCACGGTGAGCTCGGTGCTGTCGGGCATGGCCCCGAACCTCACCTTCCTGATCCTCGCCCGCATCGCGCAGGGCATCGGGGGCGGCCCGATCATCCCGCTCTCGCAGGCCATCCTCTGGGAGATCTTCCCGCTCGGCCAGCGCGGCCTCGCGATGGCGGTGTGGGGCGTGGGCTTCATGATGGGCCCGATCATCGGCCCGACGCTCGGCGGCTACATCGCGGACAACTGGTCGTGGCGCTGGATCTTCTACATCAATCTGCCGGTGGGCCTCCTCGGGTTCTTCATGGCGAGCGCCTGCCTGTTCGATCCGCCGTATCTCAAGAAGCCCGCGCGGGTGGACTGGCCCGGCCTCGCCCTCATGATCGTGGGCTTCGGCAGCCTGCAGCTGATGCTCGACCGCGGCGAGCGCGAGGACTGGTTCGACTCCCGGCTCATCGTGACGCTGGCGTTGCTGGCCGGCGTGGCCCTGGTCGGCTTCCTGATCCGCGAGCTGATGGCCGACCATCCGATCATGGATCTGCGGGTCTTCACCGATCGCAACTTCGCCTTCGGGGCCAGCTTCATCGCCCTGATCGGCCTCGGCATGTTCTCGAGCATGGTGCTGCTGGCCCTCTACTCGCAGAAGCTCCTCGGCTACGACGCGTATACCTCCGGCCTCGTCCTGGCCCCCGGCGGCCTCGGCAACATGTTCTCGCTGATCCTGTGCGGGCGCCTGGTCACTCGGGTGGACCAGCGCCTGCTGCTCACCTTCGGCTGCCTGGTGAACGCGATCAGCCTCTACATGATGTCGAACCTCACACTGGGCATGGACTACTGGACGCTGACGCTGCCCCGGATCATCCAGGGCTTCGCGCTCGGCTTCATCTTCGTGCCCCTGTCCACCCTGACCCTGGCCACCATCCGCAAGGACAAGCTGGTCAACGCCACCTCCGCCTACAACGTGCTGCGCAATCTCGGCGGCAGCGTGGGCATCGCGCTGGCCACCACGTTCCTCGCCCAGCGCAGCCAGTTCCACCAGCACAACCTGGTGGCGCACGTCACGGTGTGGGATCCGGAGACGCAGCGGCGCCTCGGGGAATGGACGCGACACTTCCTGGCCCAGGGCGCCGACGCCTTCACCGCGCAGCGGCAGGCCACCGCGATGCTCTACCACGACGTGGTAGGACAGGCGCAGGTGCTGGCCTACGCCGACGACTTCTGGATCCTCGCGATTCTCTTCTCGCTGGTACCGCTGTTCCTGCCGCTGATGCGGCGGGTGCACGCCGATCCGGCCGCCCCGAAGGCGGACGACGACCGCGACGGCGAGCGCGTGTCCCCGCTGCCCGCGCCGGTGGAGTGAGCGCGCGCGCCGAGCCCGGACAACCGCCGGGAGGCGCCGCGCCCTCGGGCCGCCAACTGGACAAGGTCCGCGGCGCGGGCCCCGAACGCGGTACAGTGAGGGCATGAAACCCGAGCCCGAGCACCCGCTGTCCGCGCCCGCTCCCGGCCTCGCGCATCCCTGGCCCGAGCCGCCCGCGGGCGGCACCAGCATCGAGGTGGCGCCGGGCGTGCGCTGGATCCGCATGCCGCTGCCGTTCCAGCTGAACCACATCAACCTGTGGCTGCTCGACGACGGCGACGGCATCACGGTGGTGGACACCGGGATCGGACTGCCGCCGACGCGCGAGCTGTGGGACGGGCTGTTCGCGGGCGAGCTGGCGAACCGTCCGATCGTGCGCGTGGTCGTCACCCACTTCCATCCGGATCACATCGGCAACGCCGACTGGCTGGCCCAGCGCTTCGGGGTCGAGCTGTGGTGCCCGCAGGCCGAGTGGCTGATGTCGCACCTCGC
Organism: Candidatus Methylomirabilota bacterium; assembly: GCA_035315345.1. Classification (NCBI taxonomy): domain Bacteria; phylum Methylomirabilota (SeqCode); species Candidatus Methylomirabilota bacterium. Next base: position 56,013 of record DATFYA010000088.1, on the reverse strand, counting down.
GTGGCAGGGCATGGGCGGCAACGACTCGGAGAAGCGGCTCGACTACTATCGCCGGCACGGAGTGCCGGAGGCGCAGGTCGACGCCTTCCGCGGACGCGGCAACCACTACCGGCAGCTCGTGCCGTCGGTGGCCCAGGATTTCCGGGCGGTGCGCGAGGGCGACGTGCTCACCATCGGCGGCCTGCGCTGGCACGCGTTCACGGTGATGGGGCACGCGCCGGAGCACGCCTGTCTCTTCAGCCCGGAGCTCAACGTGCTGATCTCGGGCGATCAGGTGCTGCCCAAGATCACCACCAATGTGAGCGTCTGGCCCGATCAGCCGAACGGCAACCCGCTGAAGCTCTACCTCGACTCGCTCGGGCGGTTCCGTCCGCTGCCCGAGGACACGCTGGTGCTGCCGTCACACGGACTGCCGTTCCGCGGGCTGCACACCCGGCTCGACTACCTGCAGCATCACCACGACGAGCGCCTCAGCGAGACCATCGACGCGCTCGCCGAGCCCCGGACCGCCCACGACCTGGTGCCGGTGCTGTTCCGCCGCCAGCTGGACGCTCATCAGCTGGGCTTCGCCATCGGCGAGACGGTGGCGCACCTGCACTTCCTGGAGGCGCGCGGTCAGGCCGAGCGGCTGGCCGGACGAGACGGCGTCCACCGCTTCCGCAAGGCCTGACCGATCACGCCCGCGCCCGCGGCGGGCTAGAGGCCGAGGATGCGGATCGCCGCCGGGGTCAGGGTGACGCCGGCGATCTCGTGCACGGTGTCGCTGACCAGCGCCGACCACGCCCGCTCGATCTCCCCGATGGGCACGCGGGCGGCCCGCAGCAGATCGGTGAGCGTGTCGAGCCCACGCACGCTGCCCAGGTTCAGGTTGACCTCCGAAGTAATCGGCGAGCCGAAGGTGAGCAGGTACTCGGCCCTCACGGGATCCACGGCCGGGCGAAGCCTGGTGATGTACAGTCGGCCCATCGCGGAGCGTCGGGCCATCGACGTAGCATAGCCATGAGGCCCGCCCGGGTACAAGCCCGGAGCGTTCGACTCTGCTAGACTGGCGGCCGCATGGCCAACGAGCACGGCCGCCTGCCCAAGGCCGACCCGGCGCAACTCGATCCCGCGCTGCGGCGCCGCCTCGAGGTCTGGCTGGCCAAGGCGTACCAGGACGACAATCTCTTTCTCACCCTCGCGCGCCGGCCCGCGGTCCTCGATCTCTTCCTGGCCTGGGTGGGGTTCATCTATGCCGGGGGCTCGAGCCTCGACCCCGCGCTGGTCGAGCTGTGCCGCGTCCGTCTCGCCCACCGGAATCAGTGCGTGCACTGAAGCCTCGCGCGCAGCGCATCGTTGGTGCGCAAGGGCCTGACCGAGCGGGAGGTGCAGCAGGCGCTGGGCGATCTCGACCACGCCGAGCTGCCCGCGCGCACGGTGGCCGCCCTGCGGCTTGCCGATTGCCTCGGCGGCGAGCGGCCCCACGTCGACGACCCGCTCTACGCCCGCCTGCGGCAGCACTTCGACGAGGGGCAGATCCTCGAGCTGGGTGCCGCGCTGACCGTGGCCTCGGGCTGGCAGCGGCTGATCGAGGCCTTCGGCATCCGCCCCGACGGATGGAGCGAGGCGACGCCGCTGCCCTGGCGGCGCTGACCCAAACTTACTCGGTAACCGCGTTGCTCGTTTCCCTCCTGCCGGCGCCCCTTCCGCGTCCTTCCGCCCGTCCGCCGTATTCATTCCCGTCCGGATCGCGGGCATACCTCTTGCTCTCCTTGCCGAGCAGCGAATTCCAGGGAAGGGAGAGCCTGCGATGAGAGCGATGTGGCGGAGAGGCGGAGCGGTCGCGGCAGCGCTGGCGGTGGCGGTGCTACTGGCGGCCTGCCAGTCGATGACCGGCGAGACCCTCGGCGAGAACATCGACGATGCGGGGATCACCGCGGCGGTGAAGTCGAAGCTGGCCGGCGAGAAGATCTCGACGGTGACCCGGATCGACGTGGACACGAATCGGGGCGTGGTGGCCTTGAACGGGACGGTGAAGACGGTCACGGATCGCACGCGCGCCGAGGAGCTCGCGCGGCAGGTCAAGGGCGTGCGCGACGTCGTCAACAACCTGCGAATCCAACCCGCATAGCGGAGCCGCGGCCGGTTGAGGCGAGCGGGGCCCGCCCGCCTCAGTCGGCCAGCGGAATCGCACCCGGATAACCGACCGCGTCCTCGCCGAGGCATTCGCGCGACGGCGCGGGCGTCCGGTCTCGCCCGTAGCGCAAGTCGATCGGGATCGCCGGCTCGGAGACCTCGATCTCGCCGTAGGCTTCGGGATGCTGGTGCCGGAAGCATCGATCGATCATGGCCGCACTGTTCATGGACATCCCTCCGCCCTCACGAGGGGCAAGAGGCATGCCACGTTCCGCGGATCAGCCCTTGACCGCTCCCATCGTGAGGCCGCGGACGATGTGGCGCTGAAGGACGAACACCGCCGCGAGGATGGGGATCAGCGCCGCGATGCCGACCACCGAGAGCTCGCCCCACTTGACCCCCTGCGACGTGATCAGCTTGGGCACCGCGACCGGTAAGGTTTCGACCGCCTTCCCCCCGAGCATGAAGGCGTACAGGAACTCGTTCCACGCGAAGATGAAGCACAGTACCGAGGTGGCGATGATGCCGGGACGGAGCAGCGGCAGCACCACGTGGAGCAGCACGCGCGCGCGGGAGTAGCCGTCGGCCCGCGCCGCCTCCTCCAGCTCGGGGGGCAGGTCGCGGCAGAAGCTCCACAGCACCCACACGTAGAACGACAGGTTGAAGGTGAGGTACGCGAGGATCAGCCCCGCGTAGGTGTCGAGCAGGCCGATCCGCGCGTAGATCAGATAGAACGGGATCACCAGGGCCACCGGCGGGGCGAGGCGCGTGGCCAGCACGAACAGGAGCAGATCGTCGCGGCGCCGGATCGGGAACCGCGCGAACGCGTAGGCGGCCGGGGTGCCGATCACCACGATGAGCAGCGTGCTCAGCGCGGCCACCGTCAGCGAGCGCACCAGGCTCCACGCGAAGCCCTCGGCCACGACGTAGCGCAGATGCGCGAGGGTGGGAGTGAACGACCACGCGGGCGGTCGCGCGAACATGAGCGCCTCCGGCTTCACGGTCATCGCGGCCATCCAGAGCACCGGGAAGATCGCGAGCGCGGCCCACGCCATCGCGAGCGCGGTGAACAGGACGGGGCGGCTAGAACGCACCGAGCTTCCGCCGCGCGATCTGGTAGAACCCGTTGGCGAACACGAAGAACATGATCCAGATCACCACCGCGGTCGCGGAGGCGGGGCCCAGGTCCCAGAAGTCGAAGACGGTCTTGTAGACGAAGAGGCTCGTGGATTCGGTGGCGGTGCCGGGCCCGCCCCCCGTGAGCAGGAAGATCGTGTCGAAGACCTTGAACGCGTCGATGAGCCGCAGCAGCCCGATGACCGCCATGAGGGGCGCCATGAGCGGCAGGGTCAGCCGCCGGAAGGCCTGCAGGTCGCTGGCCCCGTCCACCGCGGCGGCGCGGTAGGGCGTCAGCGGCAGCGACTGCAGCCCGGCGAAGAAGGCCAGCATCATGAACGGAGTCCACTGCCACACGTCGACCAGCACGAGAGCGTAGAGGGCCAGGCTCGGCGAGGCGAGCACCGAGGTGCCGGTGAGGATGCCGAATCGCTCGATCAGGTTGTAGGAGAGCAGGCCCCACGAGCCCGCGAGCATGATCTTCCACAAGATCGCCACCACCACCGGTGCCATCATGGTCGGCACGAACAGCACCGGGATGATGAGCGAGCGCAGGCGCACGCCCTGGTTCAAGACGAGCGCGCCGGCCAGCCCCAGGCCGAACTCGAGCGGCACCGCGATGGCGATGAACAGCAGCGAGATGCCCGCGCTGTGCCAGAACCGCGGGTTGGCGAGCAGGGTGCGGTAGTTGGCGAGGCCGGCCCAGTCGCCCACCTGCGCGTGCCGGATCTCGTGCAGCGACAGGTACACCGTATAGAGGAACGGCACGAGGGCCACGACCACCAGGGTCAGCATGGCCGGCGCGATCAGCGCATAGGGGAACCACCCGCCGCCACCCTCTCTCCCGTGGGGAGAGGGCAGGGTGAGGGGCGCCCGCTCTCCGGGCGTCAGAGGGTGCACTTGGCGCAGAGGGCCTGCACCTTCTCCTGTCCTTCCTTCATGGCCTGCTCGGCGGTCTTCTTGCCGAGACCGACCTCCTGCACGAGGCCCACCAGCACGTCCATGATCTCGAACAGCTTGGGGGCCTTCGGCTTGGCACTGCCGTACCGGAGGCTGTCCTGCATCGCCGCGTAGAGCGGGGCGAACTTCGACTGCTTCACGCTCGGCAGCGCCCACGTGCTGGTGCGGATGGGCACGCCGGCCCCGCCCGACCGGTCGAACAGCATCTGCTGGGTGGACTTGTCGACCATCCACTGCAGGAAGAGGTAGGTCGCCTCCGGCTGCTTGCTGTGCTTGCTGATCACGATGCCCGAGGGCTCGGTCTCGGCGGACCGCTTCTTGCCCTGCGCGTTGGCCGGCGAGCCCGCGTAGACGAACTTGCCGGCCAGCTTGGACTTGCCCGGCTGGTCGATGCCGAGCACGAAATCGCTCCAGGCCAGCGTCTGCGCCGCGATGCCGTTGCCCATGACGGTCGGCACGTCGATCAGCGAGTACTCGGCCTGACCGGGCGGAGAGAACTTCCAGAGATCGGCCCAGAATTTCACCGCGGCGACGTTCTCGGGACGGTTCACGGTCGGCTTGCCCTCGGCGTCGAAGATGTCGCCGCCGAAGTTCTTGACGAAGGCGTTCAGCACCGTCCAGAGAGTGGTGCCGCCCTTGATGCCTTCCATCACGATGCCGTAGAAGTCGCTGTCGAGGGTCTGGCCCGCGAGCTTCTCGCCCTTCTTGCGGGTGAAGAACTCGGCGATGTCGCGCATCTGCTGCAGCGTCCTGGCCGGGGCCAGATCGTAGCCGTACTTCTTCTTGAAGGCGGCCTTCTCCTCGGGATGGCCGAACAGATCGCCGCGGGCCCAGTACACCACGTTGTAGTTCCAGTTGAGGAAGCCGTAGGTCTTGCCCCGGAACCTGGTCAGCGAGTCCGCGGCCGGCTCGATGAAGTCGGCGCGGTCCAGGCCCGGGTTGGTCAGCGCCTTGTTGCCGAGCAGATCGTCGATGGCACGGATCACCCCCGCGTCCAGCAACAGCCCCATCTGGGGCGAGTGGAGCATCACCGCGTCGTAGGCGCCGCGGCCCGAGAGCATGTCGGCCTGGCCTTTGCTGATCACCTCGAAATGGTTCAGCAGCTGGTAGTCGACCTTGATCCCGGTGGCCTTCTCGAACTCGGGCACGAGGGTGCGCATGTGCTCCTGCAGCGGGGTGACCTCGTCCAGGATCGTGATGGACCGGCCCGCGTAGGGCTTGGCCGCGTCCTTGTAGGACCAGGCCTGGGCGGCTGCGAATCCGGGCGCGACGGCCATCATCGCGACCGCCACCAGGGGCATCCATATCCGTCGCCTCGCGCTCATGGGTCTCTCCTGTCCCGTGAAAGGTTCACTCGTGCTCGACGAGCGGCCGCATCACGCTCGCGCCCGATTGGCTACAGCGCTCCTCCGTGCGTCGCGTCGAACAGCCGCGGCTCCGCGGACCCGAGATGAAGCGTCACCGCCTCGGCCGGCTGGAACGAGCGCCCGCGCTCCACCCGCAGACGCACCACATCGTCGCCGAGCCGCACCGTGAGGATGCCATACCGCCCGAGCGGCTCCCACACCCAGACACGCGCCGGCGCTCCGCCGGTCGCCGGGCCGATCCGGAGCTCGCCGGGTCTCAGTCCCAGCACGACGCGGCGGCCGGCCGGCCCCGCCTCGAGGCGCCGCCGGAGATCGTCCGGCAGCGGCAGGGTCAGGGCGCGGTGGTGGAACGCGAGCCCGCGGGCGCCCGGGACGAGCTCGCCCTCGAGGAGGTTCCAGGGCGGATCGCCCACGAGGCGCGCCACGTCCAGGTGGGCCGGCGATCGGTAGATCTCGCCGGGCGCGCCGACCTGGCGGATCCGGCCGGCCACGAGGACCGCGACGCGGTCGGCGACCGCCAGCACCTCGGCGGCGTCGGGCGAGGTCCAGATCGCGGGCGCGGCGCCACGGGCGAGGTGTCGGCGGATGGCCCCGCGCAGCGTATGCCGCAGCTTGGCGTCGAGATGGGAGATCGGCTCGTCGAGGACGACGGCCCGCGCGTCCTGCACGAGCGCCCGGCTGAGGGCCACCCGCTGGCGCTGACCGCCCGACAGCTCTGCGGGCCGTCGGCGCTCCAGATGCTCCAGCTCGACGAACCGCAGAACCTCGCGGACGCGCCCGGCCAGCCCTTCGCGGGACAGGGTCGACGCCCCCGGCGCCCGGAGCGGGAAGGCGACGTTGTCGAAGACCGACAGGTGCGGGTAGAGGGCGTACGACTCGAACATGATGGCGACGCGTCGCCGCTCGGGGGGCACGCGAGTCACCCGCTGTCCGTCGAGGCAGACCTCACCGCGCGACGGGGCCTGCACGCCCGCCACGATCCGGCACAGGGTGGACTTGCCCGCGCCGGAGGGGCCGGTCACGCCGAGGATCTCGCCGGGCGCGACCGACAGGCTGACGCCGTCGAGCGCCTGGGTGTCGCCCCAGCGCTGACCGATCGCCTCCAGCTCGAGCGTCACCGGCGCGTGCCGTGGAGCGAGTCGAAGACGTGGAGGCGCGCGTCGGCCATGCCGACCCGCACCCGATCGCCCGCGCGCCACCCGGCCGCCGGCTCCACCTCGACCGCGAGCGGCGCCGCGTCCGATCCGTCGACCTGGACGAGCACCACGTCGCTGTCACCGCGGGGCTCGCGGAAGAACACCGCGCCGGCCAGCCCGGTGCCGGCGGCCGGGTCGGACAGCCGCAGGTGCTCGGCGCGCACGCCGACCACCACGTCGGGGTGCGCGCCGTCCGCCACGTCGAACCCGGGCAGCGCGAGCTCGCCGCTCGCGCCGTGGAGCACGAGGCGGTCGCCGCGGCGCTCGAGCCGGCCGGGCAGGAGATTCATGGGCGGCTCGCCGATGAATTGGGCGACGAACAGGTTCGCGGGCCGCTCGTAGAGATCGTCGGGCGTTCCCACCTGCTGGAGCACGCCCTGATCCAGCACCGCGACCTGATCGGCCATCGCCATCGCCTCGGTCTGGTCGTGGGTCACGAGCACGCTGGTCACCCCGGCTTCCTTCTGCAGCCGCTTGATCTCCGCGCGCAGCCCGCTCTTCTGCGCCCCGTCCAGGTGACTGAGCGGCTCGTCGAACAAGAGCACGTCGGGCTGTCGCACCAGCGCGCGACCGATGCCGACCCGCTGCTGAGCGCCGCCGCTCAGGGTACGCACGCCGGTGTCCCGCAGGGCCTCGAGGCCGAGCAGGGCGATCACCGCGTCGGTCGCGCGGCGAATCGCCTGAGCCGGCTGCTTCCGGATCTCGAGCGGGAAGGCGATGTTCTGGGCGACGGTGAGGTGCGGATAGAGCGCGTAGTCCTCGAACACCATCGCGACGTTGCGGGCGCCCGCGGCGAGGCCGGTGACCGGCCGCTCGTCGAAATAGATCGCGCCCGCGCTCACGTCCTCGATGCCCGCGAGCATCTTGAGCGTGGAGGTCTTGCCGCATCCCGACGGGCCGAGGAGCGCCAGCAGCAGGCCGTCGGGGCATACCAGGCTGAGATCGCGGACGGCCTCCACCGGCCCATACCGCTTCCAGAGATGCTCGATCCGGATGCGCGCCATGCGAGGACGCGCGGTATCTTACTGCGAACCGCGCGCGCTCGCGAGCGCCCGGCGTCACCGCCCGGGGGCTAGGCGACCTCCGCGCCGCACTTCGGGCATTTCTGGGTCATCTCGGTGGTGTGCTCCGGGGGCGGCGTATCCGCGGCCGGGGTCGGGGGCCGCTCCGGCTTGCCCGGCTCGAACGACCCGTGCTCGATCGCCTTCATCTCGGTTCCGCACCTGGGGCATTTCATGGCCTCTCGAGGAAGGCAAGGCGTGTGCCGGATCGAAACCCGCGAGGAGGAAGCAGAATCCGCGGCGGGACGCCACGACCGCGACGAAAGTTCCGGTCGAGTCTACCGGACGGGGCCGCGAATCAGTGGCGTCGCTCCAGATCGAGGTCGGTGCGGCGGAGCCGCTCGATCTGCGTCCGGAGCCGCGCCGCCTCGTCCTCGCGCGCGATCAGATCGGCGAGCACCGCGCGCCAGGCTCGCGCCTCCGGCTCCCAGCGGCTGCCCGGATGGCCCGCGATCAGGCGAGAGAACGTGGCGTGCGCGGCGCGGTAGTTGCGGAGCCGGCCGGCGGGATCGGCCTGCAGGCGACCCAGGCCGTAGAGCGCCGCGGCCGCCTCGGGGTTCTGGGCATGCTCGCGCACCACGCGCTCGTAGATTGCCATCGCGGCCTGCGGCTGACCACGCTCGACCAGCTCGTCGGCGCGGGCCACGAGGCGGGCGGCGTCCCGCGAGCCGCCGGTGGTCTCGCGCGCGTCCGCGATCCACGGCGAGGGGCGCGCGGCGGCGCAGCCGGCCGCGAGGAGCATCGCGGGCACGAGGAGCCAGCGGCTCGCCCTCACGCCGCCGCCTCCGCCTTCGGGATCGTCACCGTGAAGCAGCTGCCCTGGCCCGGCTCGGACTCGACGCGCACCGTGCCGCCGTGCGCGCCCACGAGACCTTTCACCACCGCCAGGCCGAGCCCGGTGCCCCTGGCCGGGCCGTGGGCCTGACGGTAGGGCTCGAAGATCCACGGCAAGGCGTCGGCCGGAATGCCCACGCCGGTGTCGCGCACCTGCAGCTCGAGGCGATGGCCGTCCTCGGTCAGGCGCAGCGCCACCGCGCCGCTCGCGGGCGTGAACGCGATGGCGTTGCCCAGCAGGTTGACGACCACGCGCACCAGGCTGCCCTCCTCGGCCAGGGCGGTGAAGTCGCCGCCGTCGGCGGCCAGATCCACCCGCACCCGCTTCTCCTCGGCGAGGGGCCGCATCTCGTCCATGGCGCGGACCACCGTCTTCAGCACGTCCACCGGGCGGCGGTCGAGCGGCACCGCGTTCGCGCGCAGCCGCGTGAAGTCGAGGATCTGGTTGACCAGGCTCAGCATGCGCGCCGCGCTCGCATCGATGAGGTAGGCGAAGCGGGCCTGACGCGAGTCGCCGGCGGCGCGGGCACGCTCGAGCGAGGTCTCGGCGGCGAGCCGGATGGCGGCGAGCGGATTGCGCAGGTCGTGCGAGATGTGCGAGAAGAACTCCTCCTTGAGCCGGTCGACTTCCTGCAGCCGCGCCGCCATGCGGTTGAACGATCGCCCGAGGTCTCCGATCTCGTCGCGGCCCTCGGTGGCCATCGGCCCGTTCCACGTCCCCGCCGCGAGCGATGCGGTGGCCACCGTGAGCCGTCCCAGCGACCGCGTCATCCGGTAGGCGAGCAGCGCGCTGGCCCCGAGGGCGACTGCCACGCTGGTCAGCAGCGCCATCGCGACGGCGCGCCACGTCGACACCTCCAGCGCGCGGGCCCGCGCCTGCGACCGCTCCAGCGCGGCCTCGGTGGCCGCGGCCATCTCGTCGAGCGCGGTCTCGGCGCGCTGGATGGCCGCGCGGGCCGGTCCCTCCGCGATCCGCAGCGCCGCCGCGGCCCGGCCGCTCGCCGCGAGGTGCCGCTCGGCCTCGACGTGCCGGAGGTACTCGTCGATCGCGGACTGGAGGGTGCGGTACGCGGCGCGCTCGCGGTCGGTCTCCAGGCGCGCGCCGAGCGCGGTGAGGTCCTCGGCCAGGCGGGCCGCGCGCCGGCTCCAGGCCGCCGCGTAGTCAGCGTCCCGCAGCACCAGCGCGCGGGTCTCGAGCCGCACCAGGCTGCCGGCCGACTCGCGCAGCGCGGCCTGCAAGCGCATGGCGGGCACCGAGCGGGCGGCGATGTCCTGGTTCGCGGTGACCAGCCGCTCGACGGTGAGCGCGCTCCAGCCGACCGCGACGGACAGCACCGCGATGACGAGGGCGGCGACGAGGAAGATCTTGGGGGCGAGGCGCATGACGGGACGCGCGTTCGCGCGACGGCCGCTACGACGAGGCGGCCAGCAGGACGGTCACCATCTGTCGTATCACCCGCAGGGGGAACGGCTTCTCGAGGATCGGATCGGTCGTGCCGCGGAGGAACTCGGTGTGCTCCGAGGCGTTGCCGGTCATGAAGATCACCCGCGGCAGCTTCGTGGCGAAGCGCACCGGGAAGTGGTGGCGGGTCCGGAGGGTCTCGTAGAGCGTGGGGCCGTCGACGCACGGCATCCGCAGATCGCTCAGCACCAGGTCGTAGGGCTGCTGCTCGAGCAGGGCCAGCGCCACGGTGCCGTCGCTGGCCCCGTCGATCTCACGGCCCTCGCCCGACAGCGCGGTCGCGAGGACTTCGCGGAGGGCCTCGTCGTCGTCGACGATGAGGATGCGGCGGGCCGGACGCTCTTCGGGCATGAGCGATCGTCACTGCACGGTGAGTGCCAGCCGGTTCCGCTCGTATCAACGCGTAGTTAGACCTGGAATGAACGTCCCGGGTTACGAGCGCGCTCAATCCCTCTGACAAGCGCCGTCAGTCAGGCGTGGAGCGGGTCGAGGCGACAGCGCGCGAACAGCAGATCGCGGTCTCGCTGCGGGACCGGATACGGCTCAAAGCCGGTGGCCGCGCGTACCCGGGCCAGGGCGCCGGCCTCCTCCTCGAAGAAGCGCTTGACGGCCGAGAGCGACTCCTGGATCTCGCGCTTCCGGGCCCGCGCGCCCGCGTGGTCCACCAGGCGCAGCGCGAGCGCCTCCAGCGCGGCGCGGGACTCGCCGCGGAGGAGGCCGCTCCAGGCGGCCAGGCTGCCCGCGGGCAGGCGGCGGAACCCGCGCACGTGGGAGTGCCGCGCGCGGCCCAGGCGGTGGCAGCGGTGACGCGGCACCGGATGGCCGACGTAGCGGAGCAGGAGCGACAGCGCGAAGAACGCCTCGCGGGTGATCTCGCGGGAGCGGAAGGCGCCGTGGAACTCGACGGCCGGGAAGGCCTCGGGCGAGGTCGTCAGACAGAAGTACAGCTCGTCGCCGTCGGCGGCCAGGCCGATGTAGGGATAGAGGAACGGGTAGGCGCTGGCCACGTTCCGCGGCGGCCGCAGCGACTGGATGAGCCGGATCTCCTCGAGCGCGGCGGCCAGCGGCGACTCGCAGACCTCCCAGGTGATGCGCGCGGCCGCTTTCACGAGCGCCCGGCGCTTGCGCTCCTGCTTGCGCCGTCCGGCCAGGCGGTACTGCGCGAGCCGCCGCCGCAGGTTGACCGCCTTGCCGACGTAGAGGAGGCCGCCGTGCTCGCCGTGGAAGCGGTAGATTCCGGGCGCGGCGGGCACCGCGGCCAGGAAGCCGGCGCCGAACTTCCGGTCGAAGGGCCGCACGCGGTCATGGTCGCCCAGGTGCGCCGCGGCACGCGAGCATTTTCGCGTAAGATGGCCCGGCGAGGGAGACCGCCATGCCCATCACGGTTCGCTTCGTCGGCTCGGGAGACTCCTTCGGCAGCGGCGGGCGCTTCCAGACCTGCATCGTGGTCGACGGGCCGGCCTGCCGCTTCGCGATCGACTTCGGGACCTCGTCGCTGATCGCGCTGGCCCAGCAGGGCATCGAGCCCAATTCGCTCGACGCGATCCTGCTCAGCCACCTCCACGGTGATCACTGCGGCGGAGTGCCGTTCCTCCTGATCGACGCGATGCTGGCGGCCCGCCGCACGCGGCCCCTCACCGTGGCGGGCCCCCGCGCGCTGCGCGCGCGCATGGACGCGATCCGCGAGGCGCTCTTCCCGGGCTCGGGCCTCATGACGCCGAAGTTCCCGCTCGAGTGGATCGAGATGGAGCCGGGCCGGCCCCATCGAGTGCTCGATCTGACCGTCACGCCCGAGCGGGCGCGCCACACCGAGGAGACCAACCCGACCGCGCTACGCGTGACGGTGGGGGACCGGGTGATCGCCTACACCGGCGACACCGAGTGGACCGACGAGGTCGCCCGCGCCGCGCGCAACGCCGACCTGCTCATCGCGGAGTCCTACTTCTACGACAAGCCGGTGAAGTGGCACCTGAACTACCCCGATATCCGCGCCCACGCCTCGCGCGTCGGTGCCCGCCACCTCATCCTGACCCACATGAGTCGGGAGATGCTGGCCCACGCGGCCACCGTGCCGGAGGAGTGCGCCCACGACGGCCTCGTGGTCACCGTCTAGACGCCGGCGTCGCGGGCAAAGCGGCCGCCCGGCCCGTGACGGCGCCGGCGAAGCAGACGCACCAGCACGATGACGAGGGGCGCCAGGGCGAGCGCGATCAGGATGGCCAGGATCGGGCCGCTGCCGAAGCGGGCCATGAGCGCGCGTCCCGGCGTGCCGAGGGCGTAGCCCAGGGCGATCAGCAGCCCGGACCAGACGAGCGCGCCCAGGAGCTCGTAGAGGAGATAGCGCGGATACGACATGGCGCCGCTGCCGGCGAGCGGCGCGGCGACGAAGCGAACGCCGGCCACGAAGCGCCCGATCACGATGGCGAGGGGACCGAAGCGCTCGAAGCGCGAGCGCGCGCGCTGCTCGCAGCGACCGGAGGCGAGCGAGAGCCGGCAGTAGAGCGCGGTGATCCGGTCCCCGGCGCCCAGTCGTCCCGCCGCGTACCAGACGTGATCGCCGCTGGTGGCGCCCAGCGCGGCGGCCAGGGTCATGGTGAAGACGTCGCTCCACCCGGTGGCCATGGTCGCGCCGGCGGCCACCAGGAGGGCGCGGCCCGGGAAGGGGAGGCCGGTGGCGTCGATGAGCGCGGTGAGGAAGAGCCCGATGTGAACCAGGCTCCGATCGCGGATCAGAACCTCGAGGCCGGCCGACCAGGTGGCCATGCCTCAGTATTGACTAGGAGGCTAGATCTCGACGACGCCGGCAGTGGCCGGCTTCAGTTTCTCGCCCATGCCCCCGGGATCCATCTCGCCCTCGTCGAGGCTCGGCCACGGCCCGGCCGACTCCAGGGCGGGACTCGTGAGCCAGAGCCCGGCCCGCTGTCCCGTGAGGTAGGCGATGGGGCTCAGGAACACGACGCCCAGGACGATCATGCCCGTCAGGATCATCCGCTTCGGCGACATCCGCTCCGGCATCGCTTTCGCGCTCATGCGCATTCGATGGCAGCAAAGGGCATTCCAGGACAATCGTCCAGGAAGATCGAGCGGTTACGTGGGTGCATGCGATGAGAGAGGCAGTGATTTACCAGTTGTTGGCATGGATTCACCCAGGCCGGATTGAACACTACCCGACGCTCACCGAGGCAGATCCCTCGCGGATTCGTCGCGCGCGGCGTGGAGCAGCGGGGGATACGTGTAGGTCGGCACCGAGCAGCCCGGTGCGAGGATGAAGCGCGTGGCCCCGCCGGCCGCGAGGGCGCGCCGGACGCCGTCGCGCACGAGCGCCGCCGAGCTCTCGGCCAACTTCACGTGATCGAGCCCGGTCATCAGGGTGAGCGAGGTGCGCCGGCGCGCCTCGGCGACCGTGGGGCCGCCGTTGAGGTCGGCCCAGGACAGGGCGTGCACCGGGTAGTCGAGGAGCCGGTCGAGATAGAGCCGCTCGCCGTGGGCGTGCAGCACGTGGCACTCGCCGCGTCCGCGGATCGCCTCGAGGAAGGCCAGGTCGAAGGGCCGCATGAAGCGCTCGTACTGCTCGGGCGTCAGGCTCTCCGCGGTCGCGGGCACCGAGAGGAAGATGCCGGCCGCGCCGCGCGACAGGCTGGCCTGGGCGTAGCGGATCAGGTTGTCGTTGACGACGGCCAGCGCCTCCTCGACCGCCTTGGGCTGCTCGGCCATCAGGGTCGGCATGGCCTCGCGCACGAGGTTGCGCTTGAGCGTGTTCCAAGCGTTGAACACGGTGTCCACGAACAGCGCCCGGTCACGGAGGGCCCGGGCCACCAGCTCGACGGTCCGCAGCTGGGTGCCGAGCGGCGTCTGCGCCGGATCGAACGGGCGCAGCCGACCGAGGTCGGCCGCGGTGGCGATCACCTCCATGCCGTCCGGCATGGGGTAGTCGTAGTCGTTCATCAGCTTGAGCAGATCGAGGTCGTAGTGCTCGAAGAACTCGAGGTGCACCTGCGCGGCCCGCTCGGCCGGCGCGTGCTGCGTGCCGAAGTGATACCAGACCGAGAAGGGAGCCCGGTCCACCGGCCGGCCGGCGAGGGCCGCGCGCACCCGCTCGATCTTGTTCACGCCGGCTACCGCGACTTCTCGCGATCGATCAGCACGCGGCGGAGGATCTTGCCGGAGGCCGACTTGGGGATCTGCTCGATGAACTCGAGGTGACGGATGCGCTTGTGGGGCGCCACCCGCTGGGCCACCCATCCCATGATCGCCTCACCGGTGGTCGTCTTCGAGGCGTCGTCGGGCTTGAGGACCACGTAGGCCTTGGGCACCTCGCCCGCTTCCTCGTCGGCCCGGCGCACCACCGCCGCGTCGAGGATGGCCGGGTGGGTGAGCAGCAGCGCCTCCAGCTCGGCGGGCGCGACCTGCAGCCCCTTGTACTTGATCAGCTCCTTGGTGCGGTCGACGATGAAGAAGTAGCCTTCCTCGTCGACGTAACCGACGTCGCCGGTGTGATACCAGCCGTCACGGTCGATGCTCTCCGCGGTCTCCTCGGGCCGGTTGAGATAGCCCTTCATGATCTGCGGCCCGCGGATCCACAGCTCGCCCTCCTTGCCCACCGGCAGCTCCGCGTCGCGGTCCGATCCGACCTCGACGATCTTCACCTCGGTGCTCGGCACGATCTTCCCGGCCGAGCCTGGCTTGAACGGCGAGTTGAGCGTGGGGCTCAGGTGTGTGACCGGGCTCGCCTCGGTCATGCCGTAACCCTGCACCACCGGGCAGCCGAGCTTCGCGCTGAGCGCGCGGGCCATCTCCTCGCCGAGCGGGGCGGCACCCGAGAACACGAGCCGCACGCTCGAGAGATCGAACTGCGCGACCGCGGGGTGCTTCACGAGGCCCAGCACGATGGGCGGCACCAGCGGGAGGACGGTCACCCGGTACTTCTGCACGAAGCTGAGGAACTCCATCATGTCGAACCGCGGCATCACCAGGATCGTGCCGCCCCCCGAGAGGCCCAGCATCATGATCACGACCATGCCGTAGATGTGGAAGAACGGCAGCACCGCAATCGTGACGTCCCGCTCGCCGAAGGTCTCGAAGTTCTGCATGCCCTCGCACTGGCGGAGATTGGCCACCAGGTTGCGGTGGGTCAGCATCACGCCCTTGGGCAGCCCGGTGGTGCCGCTGGAGTACGGCAGGGCGACCAGGTCCTCGGCCGGATTCATGGTGATCGCGGGCGGCGCGTCGCCCGACTGCAGGAGATCGGTGAAGGGCCGAGCCCCTTCGGCGGCCCCGAAGACGAAGATCTCCTCGACGCGGCTCCGCGCCGCCGCCGCCTTCGCCTTGTCGAGGAACGGCGGCACCGTGACGAGCAACCGCGCGCCCGAGTCGTTGAGCTGGTTGGCCAGCTCGTCGGCGGTGTAGAGCGGGTTGACCGTGGTGTTGACGCCGCCGGCCAGGGCCACGCCCAGGAACACCACCGCGTACTCGGGCAGGTTCGGGCAGTAGATCGCGAAGACGTCGCCCTTGCCGAAGCCCCGCCGGGCGAGGCCGGCCGCGGTCCGGCGGGCTCCGTCGAGGAGCTGGCGATAGGTCAGCGTCCGTCCGGTCGGCCCGTCCACCAGCGCGGGCTTGTCGCCGAGCCGCGCGGCGTGGCGCAGCACATAGTCGGTGATGGTCACGTCGGGAATGGTCACGGGAGGGCTGGTCGAGATCATGGCGGGGAGAGCCTATCGGCCCGTTCGCTCCCGGTCAAGCGGCTGGTTGCCGAGCAGCACGTCGAGCGCGCGCGGGTCGATCGGCTTGGTCAGGTGCGCGTCGAAGCCGGCCTCGGTCGAGCGCTGGCGATCGCCGTCCTGGCCGTAGCCGGTGACCGCAATCAGGAGCGTGCCGGGGCGGCCGGCGTTCCGCAGCTGGCGCGCGACCGCGTAGCCGTCGAGTCCGGGCAGCCCGATGTCCACCACCACCGCGTCGGGAGCCAGGGTGAGCGCGCGGTCGAGCCCGGAGATGCCGTCGGCGGCCTCGTGCACCTCGTGGCCCAGGCTCTCGAGCAGGTGGCGCAGCATCTGGCGCGCGTCGTCGTGATCCTCGACGATCAGCACGCGCCGGCGCGCGCCCCGGTGGCCCACGGGAGACGACGGCTCCCGCGGCTCGACCGGGCGCTCGATGGCGGGGAAGGTCACGGTGAAGACGCTGCCGCGCCCCGGCCCGTCGCTGGCCGCCTCGATGCGGCCGGCGTGCAGGTCCACCAGGCGCCGGGTGAGGGTGAGGCCGATGCCGAGCCCGGCTTCCCGCCGGTGTAGGCCGGTGTGGCCCTGCACGAAGAGATCGAAGATGCGCGGCAGCAGGTCGGGGTGGATGCCCGCGCCGGTGTCGGCCACGCGGAGCACCGCGTGCCCGTGCTCGTCGCTCACCGTGACCGAGACCACCCCGCTCGCCGGGGTGAACTTCATGGCATTGCCGAGCAGGTTGGTCAGGATCTGCTCGAGCCGCGTCTCGTCGGCCGCGATCCACGCTGGCCTCGCGGCACGGCATTCCACGCTCCGGCCCGGAGCGGTCGCGGAGACGCCTCCCACCGCCCGCCGCGTGACCGCGGCCAGGTCCACCGGG
The DNA here is from genome assembly GCA_035315345.1 of Candidatus Methylomirabilota bacterium. Lineage (NCBI taxonomy): Bacteria > Methylomirabilota (SeqCode) > Candidatus Methylomirabilota bacterium. The sequence continues at coordinate 39,311 of DATFYA010000088.1, read as the reverse complement.
CGCAGGCTCAGCGTGATCTTGCCGGTGGTGAGCCGGGTCACGTCGAGCAGGTCGTCGACCAGGCGCACCAGGTGGCGCACCTGTCGGGTGATGATGGCCCGGGCCTGGACGCTCCGCTCGTCGCCCGGGCCGCACAGATCGATCACGTGCAGCGCCCCCGTGATAGCCCCGAGCGGATTGCGCAATTCGTGGCCGAGCATCGCGAAGAACTCGTCCTTCGCCCGGTTCGCGGCCGCGGTCTCCGCGTGGGCCCGCGCCCGCTCCGCCTCGGCGTCCTTGCGCTCGCGCACGTCGAGGCCGATGCCGATGCGGGTGTCGTCGCCCAGGCGCACGGTGGACCACGACGTCTCGATCGCCGCGCCTGCCTTGGTGACCATCGTGAGGTCGCGCCAGCCGCCGCCGTCGCCGTTCATGAACGCGGCCACCTTCTCGCGATACGCCGGGTCCGGGTAGCAGCGGGCCATCAGGTCGACGTGGCGGGCCTCGTCGGTCGACCAGCCGGTCAGCCGCTCGAACTCGTGGTTCAGGCGCAGGAGCCGCGTGCTGGGGTGCGACATCGTGATCATGATCGGGATGCGATCGATGATGGTCTGCAGCAGCGCGCTCTCGCGCTCGCGGCTCCAGGCCAGCGCCGCGACCACGAAGGTCATGAGCGCCATGGTGGCCGCGAAGGCCTGGGCGACCAGCAGCGAATGGGTCGGGGGCAGATCCGAGAACGGGCCGTGGCCGCCCACGGTGCCGTGCAGCGCGATGGTCGAGAGCAGCAGCACCGCCAGCGCGGCCGCGCGTCGCTCGAACCGCAGCGCGATCCACAGCAGCGGCGGGACCGACACGAAGGCCAGCGGGTAGTGGCGCAGCGTCGCCGGCGAGAAGCCGCCGAAGACGGCCTCGCCGAGCAGGATCAGGGCGAGCCCGGTCGCGCCCAGCTCGAGCGGCCGCTCCAGCAGCGGGCGGATCCGCCGGTCGTTGGCCCAGAGGAGCAGGGCCGGGGTGATGATCAGGGCTCCCGTCACGTTGCCGAACACCCACGTGGTCCACACGATCGCCAGGTCGCTCGTCGAGGCGTAGCCGGCGAGGGTGAGGCTGGCCACGCCCAGCGAGGCGCTCACCACCGCGCCGGGCAGGACCGCGGCGGAGAAGACGAAGGCGGTGCGCGGGCGGGCGAAGGCGTAGCGGCCCGCGGCGAACTCCTCCACGAACCGGGCGATCATCACCGCCTCGAGGGTGTTGCCGCCCGCGATGCCGAGCGACGTCGCCACCGAGCCCGCGGTGGTCAGGTTGACCACGAATGCCCCGATGGTGACCGCCGGCCAGACCCACGCGCCGAACAGCAGCAACGACGCGAGCGCGATGCCGGTGGGCGGCCACACCGGGCTCGCGCTGGCGTGGACCGCGGTGAAGGTCAGGCCGACCTTGCCGGCGAGGATATAGATCAGGGTCAGGGCGGCGAGCCACGCCCAACGCCTCGGTCCGGACTGCGGCATCCGCCGCTCCCTTCCGGCGCCTCCGATATCAATCGAGGCACTCGGTGGCACGGATTCTATGTCACCCGGGGTTGCGGATGCGAGGCCGTCTCGGCTAGCCTCGAGACCGATGCGTCGGCCCCTGCTCGACGAGCCGATCACCGGCCCCGCGGTCTGGCGCGGCGAGGACCTCGCCGGCTCGACCGACTGGATCCGGCCGTTCTCCGCCGCGGCCCTCGCGGAGATCGACGCCGCGCTGCGCGCGGTGCAGGCGCGCGGGCTGACCTGGCGCGACGTGCGCACCGCCGACTTCCCGCTGCCCGGGCTCTCCGCCGACCTGGCCCAGGTCAACCGGGATCTGGAGTGGGGACGCGGGCTCGTGCTCCTGCGCGGGCTGCCGGTGGAGCGGTACTCCGAGGAGGAGCTGCGGACCATCTGGTGGGGCCTGGGCTGCCACCTCGGCACCGCGGTGCACCAGAATGCCCACGGCGAGCTGATCGGCGAGGTGCGCGACGAGGTTCGCCTCTACGGCGAGGTCGTCGAGCCCGCGGTGCCGAAGAGAGAGGGCGTGACGTCGCGGGCCAAGGCGCGATCGAGCGGGCCGCTGCGGTGGCACACCGATCGCTGCGACGTGGTCGGACTGCTGTGCGTGCGCGCGGCCCGACGAGGCGGCACCAGCCGGGTCGTCAGCGTGCCCGCGGTGAGCAACGCGATCCGGGCGCGGCGACCCGACCTGCACGCGCTGCTCTGCGCCGACTATCACCGCAGCCGGCAGGGGGAGGAGGCCGGCGGCGAGGCCTCCTGCTACGCGCTGCCGATCTTCGCGATGCGCGACGGCAAGTTCACCACCCAGTACTCGCGCACCTTCGTGGAGGCCGCGCAGAAGATCGCGGGGATCCCGCGCCTGACCGCCGCACAGGACGAGGCGCTCGACCTGCTCGCCTCCGTCTGCGACGAGTACGGGTACGAGATGGCGCTCGAGCCGGGCGACATCCAGCTCCTGAACAATCACGTGATCTATCACGGCCGGGCCGCCTACGAGGACGCGCCCGAGGCCGGCCGCGATCGGCTGCTCATGCGGCTCTGGCTGGCGCCGCCCGACAGCCGGCCGCTCCCCGAAGGCTTCGAGGTGCTCTGGGGCACCACCCGGGGCGGCGCCGTCCGCGGCGGCATCGCCCAGCCCGCCTCCGCGCGCGCCTGAGCCGGGCGCGGCTTCCATGGCGTCGGCACTCGTCCGGGGCCGGTACGTCGTCACCGGCGTGGAGCGGGGGCGCGCCGTCGTCGTCGAGGACGGCGCGGTCTGGCAGCGTGACGGCGTCGTGGTCGAGGTGGGGCCGGCCACCGATCTCGCCCGCCGTCACCCGGGCGAGGAGACGCTGGGCTCGGCCGATCACGTCGTGCTGCCGGGCTTCGTCAACAGCCACCATCACGTCGGCCTGACCCCGTTTCAGCTGGGCTCGCCCGACCATCCGCTCGAGCTGTGGTTCGCCAGCCGCATGGCCGCGCGCGACGTCGATCCCTACCTCGACACCCTGTACGGAGACATGCTGCAGTCGGGGATCACCACCGTGCAGCACCTCCACGGCTGGCGGGGCGCTGCCGCCGCGCGCGTGCTCGGAGTGGCCGAGCGGATCCTGCGCGCCTACCACGACGTGGGTATGCGCGTCTCCTACTCGTACGCGCTGCGCGATCAGAACCGGCTGGTCTACGAGGCCGACGAGGCGTTCTGCCGACGGCTGCCGCCCGCGCCGGGGGCCGAGCTGGCCGAGTACCTGACCGCGCAGACCATCCCGCCGCCCGACCACCCGCGTGGACCGCGACGCGGCGCTGGCCGAGCTGTCCGCCGCGCTGCGGGCGTCGCTCCGTCCCGAGGAGGAGCGGCGGCGGCGCCTGTCCGCCGCGATCTTTCCTCACGTGCAGCGCTTCTACGAGGGCTGGCCCGACGCGGCCCCGCGCGATCCGTTCTACGCGCCGAGCGCCCGGCGCTAGCTCCGCCAGACCGTGCGCGCGACGGTCGCCACGCGCTGGAGCTTGGCCTCCTGCTGCGCGGCGGTCAGCGGGTTGCCGGCCTCGCCCGAGGCGAAGCCGCACTGCGGGCTCACCAGCCCGGATCGGCGGGCAGGAACTCGAAGCCGGCAAGCGGCGCGCGCGCGGCGCCCTCCTCGCGGAGCGGGATCGTGATCACCCAGGACGACCGGCGCAGCTCGCCGTCGGTGATGACGTCGAGGCCCGCGGCCTCCTGCAGCGCGATGGCCTCACGCACCGCGGTGTCCTCGGCCGCGCGCAGCGCCCCGGCGGTCACGCGGCCCTCGCGCGCGCCCTGCCGCGCCTCGCGAAGGTAGGCCGGGCGCAGCAGGCTGCCGACCACGTCCGCGCGCGGGATCGTCACGCGGCGGAGACGGCGGGGACCGACTCGGCCGCCGCGGCGGCCGGCCGCGGCACGAAGAGGCGCTGGTGAGCCCAGAGGGCGAGCAGCAAGTAGGCGGTGCCGAGGACGAAGCCGCCGACCACGTCGGAGAGCCAGTGCATGTCGAGATAGATGCGGCTGGCCGCGACCAGCGAGACGGTGGCCGCGCACGGCAGGCAGGCCAGGATCCGGAAGCGTCGGCGCCGCTCGCTCAGGGTGACGAGCAGGAACGCGACGACGCCGAAGAACACGACGAGGCTCAGCACGTGGCCGCTGGGGAATCCCCACGGCGCTGCGTTGGGCCGCGGGCGATCCGCCGCCCACTTCCCCGCGACCTGGAGGGCGCCGGTGCCGGCCATGACCACCGGCAGCAGCACGGCCCAGCGCCGGCTGGAGCGCCAGAGCAGGGCCGAGGAGAGCAGGATCAACGGCACGAGCCCGGAGGGCTCGCCGAGGAGCGACACCGTCTCCATGGAGAGATCGAGGCCGCCGCTTCGCATTGGCTGCACCCAGGCCCGCACGTCGCGATCGAGCGGCAGGAGGTGATGGTGCGCTGCGTCGATCGAGAGGCCGAGATAAGCGGTCAGCAAGAGCGCGGCCGCCGTGAGGAGTCCCACGCCGACCCCGCCGGCCGGCTGTCGTCGTGCCCTGGTGCTCATCGTCTCCATCTTGCCATATGGGGGAAGGGCCTACCCCGTGGCATGGATGTTGTAGTGCTCGGTCGTACGATGAGGGGCACATGCGCGCGCTGAAGCTGGTGCTGCTGGTCCTCGGGATCGCGGCGATCGTCTACGCGATCCACCGCATCGGATGGGCGCCGATCCTCGAGGCCCTGGCGCGGCTGACCTGGTGGCAGCTGGCCCTGCTGTGCCTGCCCTACGCCGTGATCACCGCGGTGGATACCCTCGGCTGGCGCTATGCCTTTCCGCGGGATCCGGCGCCGTTCCTGCGTCTCGTGGGCGCGCGGCTGGCCGGCGAGGCGCTCAACCTGGTCACCGCGCTGGGCTCGATGGGCGGCGAGGCGGTGAAGGCCTGGCTGATCCGGCGCGACGTCACCTACGAGGCCAGCGTGCCCTCGGTCGTCATCGCCAAGACCACGCTCACGATCGCCCAGGCGCTGTTCCTGCTCATCGGGGTAGCGCTCGCGTGGAGCCTGCTCGCGACGGACTCGCGCGTGATCGCTGCCATGGTGTGGCTGCTCGTGGTCGAGATCGCCGCGGTCGCCGGCTTCGTAGGCGTGCAGGTGGTGGGCGTCGTGGGCCGGGCGGGGCGGCTGCTGCAGTGGTTCGGCGTGGTGCAGCGTCAGGACTACGCGCAGCGGCTCGACGCCGCCCTGCGCGACTACTACCGGCGGGACTGGCGCCGCCTCTCGCTTTCGACCGGCTTCCACCTGGCCGGCTGGCTGCTCGGCGCGCTCGAGGCCTACCTGATCCTCTTCTTCCTCGCGATCCCCGCGGACCTCGTGACCGCGACGGTCATCGAGGCGCTGGGCGCGGGCGTGCGCTTCGCCGCCTTCCTGGTCCCGGCCAGCCTGGGGGCGTTCGAGAGCGCCAATGCCGCGGCCTTCGAGGCGATGGGGCTGGGCGCCGGCGCCGGGCTCGCGTTCAGCTTCGTGCGGCGCGCGCGTCAGGTGGTGTGGATCGGCATCGGTCTGGTGGTACTGGTCACGATGGGCTGGCTCGGCAAGCGCGCCGAGCTTCAGGCCGGCGTCTCGACCGGGTCCTCCTCCTCGACCTGACGCCGCTCGAGCGCGGCCACCGAGCCGGGCGGCAGCAGCAGCGGCAGCGCGCGCCGCACCACCTGCAGCCGCTCGCGGACGCCATCGTGGCCCACCACGACGGTACGGCCGCGATGCAGCGCGACGCCGTTCCAGCGGCCGGGGAGCCGCAGCTTCAACCGGAAGAGGCGCCAGGCCAGCCCGAGCTTGGAGGTGCGCGGGATGACGAAGACGTCGAAGCGGCCGTCGATGGGAGACGCGCGCGGGGTCAATGGCAGGAAGTCGCGATACGTCTCGACGTTGGCCACCGTGACCAGCACCGCGTCGTCGGCCACGGTCACGCCGTCCACCTCGACCGAGTGCGGGGTGAGCGGCGTGGTCCACACCGCGCGCACCGCGGTCCGGTAGTAGGCGAGGAGCCGGCGCGTCCGATCGCGCGGCTGGCGGCGGTCCTCCTCGACCTGTTCCTGGATCCGATCGATGACGCCGTAGCTCTTGTGCGAGAGGAACACCTCGTCGCCGGCCAGCCCCACGTCCACCAACCGGATCTCGCCGTCGGCGAGCAGGCGCGCGGCCTGGCGCGGCGACGGGCGATGACCGAAGACGCTCGCGAACAGGTTCCCGAAGCCGCTGGGGATCGGCACGAACGGGATCCGGTGCCGCCGGGCCAGGTCGGCGGCCGCGCTCTGCGTCGCGTCGCCCCCGACACAGATGAGCACCGAGAAGTCGGGGCCGCTCGCTCGCGCCCACTCGACGAGGGACGGCAAATCGTCGAACGCCCGGATCGTCACCTCCGAGCCGCGTCGGCGCACGCGCCGCGCGAGTCGGCGTGCAATGCCGCGGGTGCGGCCCTCGCCCGATCCCGGTGTCAGCACGATGCCGACCGAGGGCCATCGCGTGGCCATGCGGATGGAGGGAGCAAGCGATGTGCCGGCGCCGCGCGGCTCGATCGCCCGGTGGTTGCGGGGCGGCCGCCTCGCTCAGCCCGTGGACGGGTACGAACGACCCGGTAAGAACACCCTCGCCGGGGCGCTCTCGATTCGCTGGTTGGCGCGCCCGGCTTCCGGTACACTCGGGTCAGTGTTGGCGCCGCCGAGTCGGGCGGCTGCCCCCTTCCCCGGCAGTGACGGGGTCCCCGGAGCACGGCGAGGAGCGTGTCGCCTGCTTTCCATTGTCTGGACCGAAAGGTGTCTGTGCCATGAGTGTGGCCCTTGAGTAGGCGATCGCACCGCCGCCGGCATTCCGGAAATCGACCGCCACAGGGGCAAGGGCAGGGGCAGGGACAAGGGCCCCGAGGCCCGATGCCCCCACGCCCCGCCCCGCGTGCCCCCACGCCGTCCCTCTTCGAAGGCCTCACCGCCGTCCAGCCCTACGAGAAGCTGAAGCTCGAGCTGAGCCCCGACGAGCTGTCGATGCGGGCGATGGACATGATCGCGCCGATCGGCCGCGGTCAGCGCGGCCTGATCGTGGCGCCGCCCCGCACCGGCAAGACGATGCTGCTGCAGAAGATCGCCAAGTCGGTGCTGGCCAACCACCCCGAGGTGGTGGTCATGGTCCTGCTGGTGGACGAGCGACCCGAGGAGGTGACCGACTTCCGGATGCAGATCGGCAAGTCGGCCGAGATCGTCGCCTCCAGCAACGACAATCCCTACCGCCGTCACATCGAAGTCACCGAGCAAGTCATCGACCGAGCGAAGCGGATCGTGGAAGAGAAGCGCGACGTGCTGATCCTGTTCGACTCTCTCACCCGGATGACCCGCGCCTACAACAACGAGCTGTCGGCCCGCGGCCGCACCATGTCGGGCGGCATCGACAGTCGCGCCTTCCAGATGCCGCGCGCGTTCTTCGGAGCGGCCCGCAAGATCGAGGAGGGCGGCTCGCTCACCATCATCGGCACCGTGCTGGTGGACACCGGCTCGCGGATGGATCAGATCATCTTCGAGGAGTTCAAGGGGACCGGCAACATGGAGCTGTACCTCTCGCGCGAGCTGGCGGACCGTCGCATCTTCCCCTCGTTCGACCTGATGCGCTCCGGCACGCGGCGCGAGGAGCTGCTCTTCTCCGAGGAGGAGATGAAGAAGATCCACCTGCTGCGCCGCGCGCTGTCCGGGACCAAGCCGCAGGAGGCGATGGAGGCGCTGCTCGGCCGCCTCAAGCTCACCGCGACCAACGCGGACTTCCTCAAGGGGCTGGGCCAGAGCTGACCCGCCCGGCGGCGCCCCGAGCCTAGCGGCTCGGCCCGACCATCTTGTCGACCATCTGGCGAAGCTGGCTCAGGGTGAAGGGCTTCTCGATGACCGGGATGCCGGTGGTGCGCAGGAACGGCCCGTAGTCGGATGAATGGGCCTGCGCGGTCACGAAGACGATCCGCTTGAGGACCTGGGGGTAGTCGCGCTGGACCTCCTCGTAGAGCTGCTGCCCGTCCATCTCGGGCATGCGCAGGTCGCAGAAGACCAGGTCGTAGCGGTGCTGCCCGATGAGGTCGAGCGCTTCCTTGCCGTTCTCCGCGGTGTGGACGTCGTGACCCTCGATGGCGAGCGCGTCCGAGATCAGCTCGCGCACGGCGCGCTCGTCGTCGATGACCAGGATGCGGGCTCGTCCCATGTCCTCTCCGGTGACGGTTGACGTGGTCGCGGTTCCGGCTATTCTACGACGGGAGAGAACGCGACTCCAATGACGAGAGCCTCGACACCGACGGGCGGCTCCGCGGCCGACCGCCGGTCGTTCGTCGCCGCCATGGCCACCGGCGTGCTGCTGATCGGGCGCCCGGCCGGGGCCCAGGCCCCCGCGCGCTCCTGGCGCATCGGCTTCCTGACCCCCTCCGCGATCTCCCCGCGCGGGATCATGCCCGAGATGCGGCAGCGCCTGCGCGAGATGGGCTACGTCGAGGGCCGCGACGTTCGCTTCGAGGTGCGCTCGGCCAACGAGGACTTCGAGCGCCTGCCCGACCTGGCCGCCGACCTCGTGCGGTCCGGCGTGGACCTCATCATCGCGGTGTCGTCGCCCGCGATCCGGGCCGCGGAGAACGCGACCTCCACGATCCCGATCGTGATGCTGAGCGGGACCGACCCGGTGGCCGGCCTCTTCGTCTCGAGCCTCGCCAAGCCCGACGGCAACGTCACCGGCGTCACCACCTACGTGCCCGAGCTGGTCGGCCGGCGGCTCGACCTGCTGCGCGAGTGCTTGCCCGGGCTGCGGCGGGTCGCGGTGCTCGCCAACCTGCGCAACCCGGCCAGCGCAGGCGAAGTGCGGGAGCTCGAGGCGACCGCCAAGGGCATGTCGATCGACATCCAGGTCGCCGACGCGCGGCTGCCCGAGCAATATCCGGTTGCCTTCGAGTCGAGCCTGCGCGGCGGCGCCCAGGCGATGGTGGTGACCAGTGACGCGGTGCTGTCGAGCAACCGCGATCGCATCGTGCAGCTGGCGGCCCAGCACCGCGTCCCCGCCATGTACGACTGGAAAGAGGTCGTGGAGAGCGGGGGTCTCATGTCCTACGGTCCGAGCCTGGCCGAGATCAACGGCCGCGTGGCCAGCTACGTGGACCGTATCCTCAAGGGCGCCAATCCCGGCTCGCTGCCGGTGGAGCGGCCCAGCAAGTTCGAGCTGGCGCTCAACCTCAAGACCGCGGGCGCCCTCGGCCTGAAGATGCCTCCCGCGGTCATCGCCCGCGCCGACCGCGTCGTCCGCTAGCCCGACTGGGCGACTCGATCCGCCCGCCGGCGAGCGACCCGTTCCGCCTCAGGTCACCGCGTAGACGTCCAGGATCACCGCGTCGGACCGGCGCACCGCCGAGCCCACCGCGACCACGTCGTTGAGCCAGGCGTACGACGGCGCTCCGGTCTCGAAGCGCGGCGTGGTGCGGAAGTAGTAGGCGGCGGGATCCACCGACTCGCCGCGTCCGAGCCGCGCCAGCACGTCGGGCGGGCCGTGGCGCGTGGCACACCCGGATGTTGCGCACGTAGATCAGCGCGCCATCGACGGCGCGGATGGTGTAGCGCGCCTCGAGCACCGCGCCGCCGTCGGCGCGCACGAGCTGCCAGTCGGCCCCGCCCGGCAGCACCACGCCCTGCAGCCGCGGCCCTTCGACCCGCCCGCCGGTGATCGGGATGATGCGGCGCCGCCCGAGCGGGGTGTCGCCCACCACGAGGGGCTCGGCGATCTCCACGGTGACCCGGCACAGCCGTTCCAGGCGCGGCGTCACCGGCTCGAGGGTCATGGCCTCACGGACCGTAGCACGAAAGCCGCGGCCGGATGTGCGGCCCCGGTAAAGCTTTCCCGGCCCTTCCGACGCATTGCCGGCGGGTTCCCTGCGCCACACCGGGCATTCCGGTGATTTGCGCCGCGGCACGCCGCTTGCCCATGCAGGCAGGAGGATTCGTCATGGAGAGCGAAGGCCAGGACGCGAAGGCGTGCCCGCGGTGCGGCGACCGATTCGATACGCTGCGGCGGTTCACGCGGTGGGGCCGCACGGTGGTGATTCTGCTCTGCCGCTCGTGCGGCTATACCGCGTATGAGGCGAGCGTGGGCCAGGCGGCCGAACGAGAGGTCGGGCCGTGATCAAGACGGCGCTGCTGCTCGTGATGACCGGCGTGGCCCTGGTGGTGACGGTGGCGGTGCTGGTCGGGGTGGTGTGGGTCGCGGTCGCGATTCCCGTCGTGATCTGCGCCGCGGTCGCCCAGGGCGTCGAGGCGGTGGGCGATCGCCTCACATCTGACTATCGTGCTCGCAGAATCCCCCCGTCAGCTCGTCCGGGTGCCACCAGAAGCCATGCCGCTCACACTCGGCCTTGAGCTCGGCCTGCGAGTAGGTCGGCGGAATCGGGGCGGTGGCGCAGGCGGCCAGCGCCGCCGAAGCCGACAGGCCGACGCCGAGCCGGATCAGTCTCGCGCGGACGGATGACGCGGAGCGCATCCGCGCCATCGTAGCAGGGATGGCGGCGCGAGGCACTCCGCGCTCGGCGATAATGGCGTCATGCCTCGCGCCGCTCGGCACGACGCGATCGTGGTCGGCGCCGGTCACAACGGGCTGGTGACCGCCGGCTACCTGGCGCGGGCGGGGCTGCGCGTGCTCGTGCTGGAGCGGCGGCCGGTGGTCGGTGGCGCGTGCGTCACCGAGGAGGTCTTTCCAGGGTTCAAGGTGTCCACCGCCGCCTATGTCAGCAGCCTCTTCCGCCCGGAGATCGTGCACGACCTGCGCCTGCGCGAGTACGGCTTCGAGGTGCTCGCGCGCAATCCCTCATCGTTCACCCCGCTGCCCGACGGGCGATCGCTCACCCTGGGCCCGGACCCGGAATGGACGCGGCGGGAGATCGCCAAGTTCAGCGTCCGGGACGCCGGCCGGTATCCGGAGTACGAGGCCATGCTCGAGCGGGTGGCCACGCTCGTCGAGCCCACGCTCGTCATGACTCCGCCCGACCTCATGCGGCCGGGCCTGCGCGGGCTCCACGACCTGTGGGGTCTCGGCCGCGCGCTCGGACGACTGGGCGACGACGCCTCGCACGCCGTCGAGCTGCTGACCGGCCCCGCGCGCGCCATCCTGGACCGCTGGTTCGAATCCCCCGTGCTCAAGGCCACGCTGGCCACCGACGCGATCATCGGGGCGATGGCGAGCCCGTCCATGCCCGGCACCGGCTACGTGCTGCTCCATCACGTGATGGGCGAGACCGACGGGCGCCGCGGGGTCTGGGGCTACGTGCGCGGCGGCATGGGCGGGCTCACCCTGGCGCTGGCCCGCGCCGCGCGCGATCTGGGCGTCGAGGTCCGCTGCGAGGCCGATGTCGGCCGGATCCTGGTGCGCGACGGCCGTGTCGTGGGCGTGGCGCTCGCCGACGGGGAGGAATTCCGGGCGCCGGTGGTGGCGAGCAACGCGGACGCCCACGTGACGTTCCTGCGCTTGCTCGCCCCCGAGGCGCTGCCGCCCGCCTTCCGCGCCGCGGTCGAGCGGATCTCGTACGAGAGCGCCTCGGTCAAGATCAACGTGGCGCTGTCCGAGCTGCCCGATTTCCTCGCGTGTCCCGGGCGGGCCCCGGGGCCGCAGCATCGGGGCACCATCCACATCTGCCCCGACCCGGACTACATCGAGCGCGCGTTCGACGACGCCAAGTACGGGCGGGCGTCGGCGCGTCCGGTGCTCGAATGCACGATTCCCTCGGTGGTGGACGGCACGGTGGCGCCGCCCGGCCGTCACCTGATGTCGATGTTCGTGCAGTACGCGCCCTATACCCTCCGGGACACCACGTGGGAGGACACCCGCGAGGCCTTCGCGGACCGGTGCTTCGCGCTGCTCGACGAGTACGCGCCCAACTTCAGCCGCTCGGTGCTGGCGCGCCAGGTGCTGGCCCCGCCGGACCTGGAGCGCGTCTTCAACCTGACCGGCGGCAACATCTTCCAGGGGGCGATGACTCCCGGCCAGCTCTTCTCGCTGCGGCCGCTGCCCGGCTGGGCGTCGTACCGTACGCCGGTGCGCGGGCTCTATCTCTGCGGGGCGGCCGCCCATCCCGGCGGCGGGGTGATGGGCGCGCCGGGCCGCAACGCGGCGATGGAGATCTTGCGTCGGCGCCGACACTTCCGTCTCACCACTTGAACACCGACAGCAGGTTGTGGAAATCGTCGGACCAGATGCCGACGGCGGGCTGCGGATCGAGCGAGGCCTCGGTCCAGCGCGGATCGGACGCCAGCGCCCCGAAGTCCTCCGGCCGGCGGCCCAGGATCGCCCAGCTGGCCTCGACGCCGCCGCGAATGTCGCCGGTGTCGCCGTGCTGGACCATCGCGGCGTAGCGTCCGTCCTCGGCGAGGTTCGCCACCACCGGCTCGAGGCGCAGGTAGCGGTTGGAGATGTGCAGGGCGAGGATGCCCCGCGCGGCCAGCATGTCGAAGTACAGCCGGAACGCCTCGCGGGTGATCAGGTGCACCGGGATCGCGTCGGAGCTGAAGGCGTCCACCAGGATCACGTCGTAGCGCTCCTGCGGGCGCTCCCGCTTCACCGTCTCGAGCCGGATGCGCGCGTCGCCCATCTCGAGCCGCACGCTCACCGCGCGGTCGCGCGCGTCCGCCGCGTAGGTGAAGTAGCGGGGGTTGAAGGCCACGTCGCGCACGAGGCGGTCGATCTCGTAGAAGGTCACCCGGTCGCCCGGGCGCGCGTAGGCGGCCAGGGTGCCGGTGCCCAGGCCGACCACCGCGATGCTGAGAGGCGCGGGCCGGCGGTCCAGCTCCTCGAAGAGCTGGCCCACCGGTCCCTTCGGCTGATAGTAGGACAGCGGCTGCGCGCGGCGCGCCGGCTCGAGGCTCTGCCGGCCGTGCAGGGTGGTGCCGTGCCGCAGCTCGGTGTAGCCGGTGGCGTCGTGATCGCGCGAGATGCGCACGACGCCGAAGAACGAGCGGCTCTGGCGGATCTGATCGTTGTTGCGCGCGTCCACGTAGCCCGAGATCAGCAGCACCGCGCCCAGGGCCAGGCCCAGGTGCAGCGGCCGGCGCCACAGGAAGCCGGCGAGCACGATGGGCGGGCCGTAGATCATGAACTTGTTGGCCGCGCGCTCGACCGGATCGAGCCACGTGCCGACCCAGTCCCGGCTCAGCTCGAGCACCCGCGCCACGAACGCGAAGTCGGTCCGCACCTTGATCGACTCGGAGTAGAGGACCAGGGCCAGCGCGGCGACGATCGCCACCAGCCCGAGGGCGCGCCCGGCGCCCGCGCCGAGGCCGAGCGCGGGCGTGCGCGGGGCGAGCAGGAGCACGCACGCCAGGATCATCATCAGCGGGTACTCGATCAGCGAGCGGAACACGAGGGGTGCGACCAGGGCATTGAAGACCCCGCCCAGCACTCCGCCGATCGACATCAGCAGGTAGAACTCGGTGAGATGACGCGGTGCGGGCCGTTCCTGCGCCAGCTCGCCGTGGGCGGCCAGCGCGACCACGAAGAGCAGGCCGAAGTGCCACAGCACCGTGATCCAGATGCGCTCGGGCAGGCTCGACACCATCAGGAAGATGACGAGCAGCACCATCGCCGGCGTGGCCGCCACCACCAGGCGATGCAGCCGGCGCGGCCACCGGCCGAAGGCCAGGATGAAGGTCAGCAGGTAGATCGCGAGCGGCAGCACCCACAGGAGCGGCACCGCGGCGAGGTCGGTGCTGATGTAGGTGGTGACGCCGAGCAGCAGGCTCGACGGCACGAAGGCGAGCGCGACCCAGTAGAGCCGGCGCGGCCAGGCGGGCCATTCCTCGGGCGGCTCGACCGTCGTCCCGCCGGTGGTCGCGCCGGCCGGCGTCCACCGGAGCGTCAGCGCGCAGAGCGCGACGAGGAGCACGAGCCCCACGTAGCCGGCGGTCCACAGCCGCGTCTGGCTGAGCCAGGAGGCCCCTTGCAGATGGAGGTGGGGCTCGACCAGCGTCGGATAGCCCAGCAGGGCCAGCATGCTGCCCAGGTTGCTCGCGGCGTAGAGGAAGTAGGGATCGTGGGCCGCCGGATGCCCGGTCCGGGTGAACCACTGCTGCAGCAGCGGCGCGGTCGCGCTCACCGCCAGGAAGGGCAGTCCCACCGAGACCGAGAGCAGGATGAGCACGTCCAGCACCGGGTTGCCCTCGCCGCCGCGCGGGAGGCCCGGGTTGACGGCCAGGGGCAGCACCAGGAACGGCAGAGCGAGCACGATCAAGTGCACCGGCACCTGCCGGGAGAGCCGCAGCCGCGCGCTGATCACGTGCGCGTAGGCGTAGCCGCCGAGCAGGGCGGCCTGGAAGAACACCATGCAGGTGCTCCAGACCGCCGGCGTGCCGCCGAGCAGGGGCAGGATCATCTTGCCCACCATCGGCTGCATGGCGAACAGGAGCGTGGCTCCCGCGAACAACGTCAGGGCGTAGAGCAGCAGGACGCCGGCCAGGTCGATTCCCCCCGTGGCCGCCTCGGGCGGCGGCGGCTAGCATAGCCGATCGCGCGCGAGGGGCCGGCGACGATTGAGCGCGGCGGGGGTACTCGGGCGCCGGTCAGGCGCCGGGGCCGATCAGCTTCCAGGCGGCGCCCTCGCGCTGGGCCACCTCGGGCTCCCGCTCCCACGAGAGCACGGTGGTCCACGCGCCGATGCCGCGCAGCCGGCCGGTGATCTCGCCGGTGGAATACACCCACGCGCGGCCGTCCACCATCCGCACCTCGTCCACCCGCACGCGGGCGCGCACGGTGTCGTAGAGCGCGAACATGGTGAGCAGGTGCTCGCGCACCGAGGTCTTGGTGAACGGCCCGTTGCGATACCGGTCGGAGATATTGGCGAGCACGCCCGCGCCGTCCATGGCCTGGAAGCGCTGGGTGGCCACCGCGAGCGCCTGCTGCAGCTCGCGCGCGACCGGGTCCGGGGCGGGCGAGCCGGGTGGCGGTGACGGAGCGGCGGGAGCGGGGGCCGGCGTCTGCGCCACCGCCGCGGGCGGCGAGGAGCCCGGGACGGCCGCGACGGTCAGGAGCAGGAGGAGCGTGGCCACCGCGCCGCGCCCGGTCTGCCCCGGCCGACGCGCGGGGCCCCGGCCGCGTCTACGAATGCGCGGCTCCGTTCTGACGGCGCCACCGGGCCACCGCGCGTCCGAAGCGGAGCGCGCTCAAGCGGGTCTGCCCTCGGCGTCGGCCCTCCCGGTAGCTACGCAGGACTGCGACCACGAATGCGATCGAGCCGTACCGTCGAGCGAGCCGCCTGAAGCGTCGTGTCATGGTCCATCTCCCGGAACAACTTACGTGCTGGATGCGTGTAACGCTTACACGCCCTGCCCACAGCTCGCGCATCGCAGCCGCCGATTCGGGTCTTTCAAAGCGACATGTCGGCTGCTGGTACCGCACTTGCTCTCTCTATATGCGCAAGCGGGGCCAATCCGCCCGCGAGAGGAGGATGCCATGGAGCGGCACCAGATCCGGCGGTATATCGGACGCGGCATCGGACTCGCCCTCGGCCTGGTGGCGGCCGCCGCCGGCCCCGGCGTGAACACCGCGCCGGCGGTGGCCCAGGCCCACGCGGGGCCGCGGGCGGCCCAGACCCTGGCCCGGGTCGACCGGGGCGCGGGCATGATCGAGGGCAAGCTCACCCGGGTGGACGGCCGCACCGAGACGGTGGACGTGTCGATCGGGCCGCTGAGCCTGCTCGGCAAGACCCTCGAGGTGCGACCGGACACGCTGATCCAGGTGGACGGCCGCGAGGCGCGCTTCGCCGATCTGCAGGAGGGCGCGAAGGTGAAGGCGTTCTACGAGGAGCGAGGCGCCAAGCTGGTCGCCACCCGCATCGAGGTGACGTCCTAGAAGTACTCCATCCGCGACGGCTCCCTCAGCATCTTGAGGCGGAGCCCGGCCATGAACACGAGGTAGGGATGAGCGCCGCGCGCCACCAGCGCGTCGCGGTCGAGATGCAGCAGGTCGGCGCGCTCGCCGTCGGTCAGCCCCATCGAGTCGGTGGCCGCGCGGGCATCGGCGAGGAAGCGCTCCGCGAAGGCCCGGTCCGACTTCAGCGCGTACAGGCAGCGATTCACCCGGTAGGCCTCGGACGGGGGGAACCGGTAGTGGGCGCCGTCGCTCATCCGCCGCTCATCGGCCACTCGACCACCGCGTTGCCGTGATGCCACGACGGCTCGTAGCAGTACACGTCCGCGCGCGCGTCGCCCACCGCGCCCAGCAGCGTGATCCAGGTGCGCAGCTCGATGTTGCCACGCTTGTCCAGCTCCTCGCCGGTGAGCCGCGCCATCTCGCGGCCGCGGCCGGCGCGGAGCGTGTCGAGCAGCCCGCGGTCGTAGTCGAACTCGGGCGAGCTGTACCGGTCGGTGCCCGGGAAGTGCGACATGCCGCCCGAGGCGATCAGGGCGATGCGCTCCGGACGCGCGCGCAGGATCTCGCCGAGCGTCACCCCCCACGCGTGGCAGCGGGCCGGTGTGGGCTGCGGCGGCAGGTACACGTTGACGTGCAGCGGGACGATCGGCACCGCCGGCTCCGGCATCACGAAGTGCAGCGGGACGTAGAAGGCGTAGTCGAGCGAGGCGTCCTGGGTGTAGAGCAGATCGAAGCCGCGCTCGATGCCCTGCTCGACGACCGCGCGGGCGAGCGGCTCGTGGATGTCGAGACGGTAGCGGTAGGGACCGAAGCTGCCCGTGCACTCGCGGCCCACGTACACCGCCAGCGCGGGGACGCCGTCGAGGAAGAACGCCTCGACGTGGTCGCCGGCCACGATCGCGATGGCGTCCGGCCGCATCGCTTGCAGGCGCGCCTTCACCCGCTGCATGGCCGCGTGCACGCGCAGGACCAGATCGCGGTCCTCGGTCTCCGGACGGATCAGCAGCTGCGGCGTGTGCGCGACCGCGAAGGCTCCGACGAGCATCAGCGACACCCTAGCACAAGAGGCGCTCGACTTCAGGCCGGCGCGGAGCGTATCCTTGTGGACCCCAGAGTGGGGGGCCGCGGACGCAGCACCTCACCTTTGACCCAGGAGGTCGTCGGCATGGCAGCCCCCAGCGCGAAGTTCAAGGTCGTCGTCCAGAAGCCGTCGGGCGGGGTCACGTTTGACCTGGCCGACGGCGCGTACAAGATCGAGCGAGAGGCGCTCGACCCGATCGGCGCCGAGATCGTCGAGGTCGCGGCCAAGACCGAGGAGGAGTTCATCGCGGCGGCCCGGGACGCCGACGCGGTCATCGCGCGCAACCGGCGCATCACCGCGACCATCATCAAGGGGCTGCGCAACTGCAAAGTCATCGGGCTGGGCAGCGTGGGCGCGGATACGGTGGACGTGGACGCGGCCACCGAGGCCGGCATCGTGGTCACCAACGTGCCCGACGTGTTCATCGACGAGGTGGCCGATCACACCATGGCCATGTTCCTGGCCGCTCACCGCCGCCTGCGCTTGATGCATCAGCTGACCGTCGACAACAAGTGGTCGGAGGGCCGGCCCTACTTCGCGAACATCCCGCGGCTCTACGGCCAGACCCTCGGCCTCATCTCCTTCGGCAACGTGGCCAAGGCGGTGGCGCGCCGCTCGCACGCCTTCGGGCTGCGCGTGATCGCCTACGACCCGTTCCTGGCCGAGCTGGAGATGACCGCGGTGGGGGTGGAGCCGGTGACGAGCCTGATCGAGCTGTGCCAGCGCGCCGACTTCCTGTCCATGCACGCGCCGCTCAACTCGGAGACCCGGCACATGATGAGCGAGCGCGAGTTCCGCGCCATGAAGAAGAGCGCGCTCTTCATCAACAATGGCCGCGGGCCGACGGTCGACGAGGCCGCCCTCGCCGAGGCCCTGCGTCAGGGGTGGATCGCGGGCGCCGCGCTCGACGTCTTCGAGGTCGAGCCGGTGGACCCCAACAACGCGCTGCTGCACATGGACAACGTGCTGGTGAGCCCGCACATCGCGTCCGCCACCGCGCGCATGGCCCCCGAGACCCGGCGGCGGCTCGGCCGCGAGATCGCCACCGTGCTCCAGGGCAAGTGGCCCCGCTCCGCGGTCAACCCCGGCGTGCTGCCCAAGACCTCGCTGATCCGCTGGCAGCCCTACCCCATGGGCCGCGGCCCGAATCGCTAGGCCGGGGTCAGGTCTTGCATTACGACATTTTCGCGGTCAGCCGCGCTCGCGCGGGGTGGAAATGTCGTATTGCAAGACCTGACCCCAGGCGGTGAGGGCGGCGGGGGAGAGCGGGCCCTTCTCGACCGCGGCGGCGGCCTGCTCGAGCTGGGCGAGGTCGGAGCAGCCGATGAGCACGGTGGACAGCGCGTCGCCGGTGATGGCGAAGCGCAGGGCCGCCTCGACCAGGCTGCCCGCGTGGCCCTGCGCCACCAGCGGCTGCAGCGCGCGGGCCCGCGCCACGTCGCTCGCGTAGTCGGGGCCCGAGGCGATCGGCGCCACCGTGGGGATGGCGGTCGGGTGACGCTCGATCCGGCCGCTCAGCGCGCCGCCGGCCAGGACGCGAATGCCGATGGTGCCCACGCCCTGCTCGCGTGCCAGCGCCAGTAGCCGGTCGTAGTCCTGCGCGGGATAGCCGACCGGCATCTGGTAGGCCCCGGTGGGATTCAGCAGGTTGAAGACGGTCTGCGCGGTGTCGACGGCTCCGCTGGCGATCGCGCGGTGCAGGGCGCCGGTCTCGCCGGACGCGGTCACCCCGAAGAAGCGCACCTTGCCCTGCTCCTGCAGCCGCCGCACCGCCGGCACCACCGCCTCCAGCACGCGCGCGACCCCGAGCGGCCGCTCGTCGCCCACGCGGCCGATCAGGTTGTGCAGGTGCAGCAGGTCCACCCGCTCGAGCCCGAGGCGCGCGAGGCTCGTCTCCACCGAGCGCGCGACCGCTCCCGCCACGTCGGCGAGGTCGCGCGCGACGAGCCGCCACTTGGTGCCCACGATGACCGACGGACGCAGCGCGCGCAGCACCTGCCCCAGGTTCTTCTCGGATTCGCCCGAGCCGTAGGACGGCGCGGTGTCGAGGTAGTTGATGCCCAGCTCGATGGCGCGCGCCACCCCGCGCTCGCGATCGGCGGGCGCGCCGCGCACCATCAGCCCACCCACGTCGCCGCAGCCGAAGGCCAGCGCCGACACCCGCAATCCGGTCCGCCCGAGCACTCGATATTCCATGGCCGTCTCTTATATCACGGACCGCTCGCTTGCCCCCGCGCGGGCCCTTCGGTACTCTCTCCCTCGCATGCGCCACGCTCGTCTCGGCCGCACCGGCCTCTCCGTCTCGCGCCTCTGCCTCGGCACCATGACCTTCGGGCTGCAGTGCGACGAGGCCACGTCGCGGGCCATCCTCGACCGGGCGGCCGCGGGCGGCATCACGTTCCTCGACACCGCCGACGTCTATCCGCTGGGCGGCGGCTTCGAGACGGTGGGCCGCACCGAGGAGATCGTGGGCCGCTGGCTCGAGGGCCGCCGGCGCGACTTCGTGGTCGCCACCAAGTGCGTGGGGGCGATGAGCGGGCGGCGATGGGACCGCGGCGCCTCCCGCAAGCACGTCCTGGACGCCATCGAGGGATCGCTGCGGCGGCTCCGCACCGACTACGTGGATCTGTATCAGCTGCACCATCCTGACCCGGAGACGCCGATCGACGAGACCCTGCGCGCGCTGGACGACGTGGTGCGGGCGGGCAAGGCCCGCTACGTGGGCTGCTCCAACTTCGCGGCCTACCAGGTGGCGCGCGCGCTCGGGCGCAGCGAGGTGCTCGGGGCGGTGCGCTTCGACTCGGTGCAGCCGCGCTACAACCTGCTCTTCCGCCAGATCGAGCGCGAGCTGCTGCCGCTCTGCCGCGAGGAAGGCCTCGGGGTGATCCCCTACAATCCGCTGGCCGGCGGTCTGCTCTCCGGCAAGCACCGCCGCGAGAGCGGGCCGACCGTGGGCACCCGCTTCACCCTCGGCACCGCCGCGGAGCGCTACCAGGATCGCTACTGGCACGCGCGCGAGTTCGACACGGTCGAGGTCCTGCGCCCGCTCGCCGACGAGGCCGGCATGCCGCTGGCGCGGCTGGCCGTCGCGTGGATGCTGGCCGAGCCCGCGATCACCGCGCCCATCGTGGGGGCGAGCCGGCCCGATCAGCTCGACGACCTGCTGTCCGCGCCCGAGAAGCCCATCGACGCGCTGCTGAAGTCGCGTCTCGACGAGATCACCCGCGAGTACCGGTGGGGCGACGACCCGCGCTGAGCGGAGGGCGCCGCCCGAGGGAGCCAGGCCATGCCCACGCCCGTGAACCGGCAGATCGTGCTGCGCAGCCGTCCGGTCGGAATGCCCAAGCCGAGCGACTTCGACCTGGTCGAGTCGCCGCGGCCCACGCCGAAGGACGGCGAGGTGCTGACCCGGACCATCTATCTCTCGCTCGATCCCTACATGCGCGGCCGCATCAGCGGCGCGCGCTCGTACGCGCAGTCGGTGGAGCCCGGGCAGGTGATCGTGGGCGGCACCGTCGGCGAGGTGCTCGAGTCCAGGCACCCGGCGGTCGCGCGCGGCGACCTCGTGCTCGGCTACGACGGCTGGCAGTCGCACGCGGTGTCCAAGGGCGGCGCGCTCCGAAAGCTCGACCCGAAGCAGGCGCCGATCTCCACCGCGCTGGGCGTGCTCGGCATGCCCGGCATGACCGCCTATGTGGGCCTGCTCGACATCGGTCGGCCGAAGCCGGGGGAGACGGTGGTGGTGTCGGCGGCGTCGGGGGCGGTCGGCTCCGCGGTGGGCCAGATCGCGAAGATCAAGGGCGCCCGCGCGGTCGGCATCGCGGGCTCCCCGGACAAGTGCGACTACGTGGTGCGCGCGCTGGGCTTCGACGCGTGCGTGAACTACAAGACCGGCGACCTGCCCGCCGCGCTGAAGGCGGCCTGCCCGAGCGGCATCGACGTGTACTTCGAGAACGTGGGCGGCGACGTGCTCCGCGCGGTGATGACGCTGCTGAACCAGAACGCGCGCATCCCGCTCTGCGGCCTCATCTCTCAGTACAACGCCACCGAGCCCACCCCCGGTCCCGACCTGCGGGCCTTCCTGTTCAATCGCGTGCTGCTGAAGGGGTTCATCGTCTCGGATCACCTGGATCGCATGGGCCACTTCCTCGCGGAGTGCGGCGGCTGGCTGCGCGAGGGACGGCTCAAGCATCGCGAGGACATCGTGGAGGGACTCGAGAAGGCTCCGGAGGCCTTCATCGGGCTGCTGCAGGGCAAGAACTTCGGCAAGCTGCTGGTGCGGGTGGGGGAGGATCCGACCCGGTGACCCGCCGCGGACGCCTGACGCGGGCGGCCGCGATCGCGCTGGTCGCGCTGGGCCTGAGCCCGGCGGTCGCCGGCGCGCAGGTGTTCATCGCCTCGAAGCCGCACCCCGAGTTCTGGGTCGCTCCGGTCTTCATCACCGCCAACGTGGCGCGCAGGGACGTGCGAGAGCCGGGGCCGCTGGCGCTGCAGGTGTCCTTCAGCGTGGCCCCGCCGCCGGCGCGCGACCCCTCGGAGTTTGCGCAGGACATCTATCTGCTGTGGCCGGGCGAGCTGGTGGGCACGGACGGCGCGGACGGCGCCGATCCCACGCTGACGCGCGAGGTCGAGGGCGCCGGCTTCAAGGTCCTGGTGCACGGCCGCGTGCCCTTCACGGCCCGCAGCCGCGTCCTGATGGGCACCGGGGCCGGCGCGGCCGCCGCCAAGGATCTGGGCGGGGCCGTCTTCGTGACGTTCGCGCGGCCCGAGGGGCTCGCCCGCGGGGCGAAGCCCGCCACCTACATCCGCATCCCGTGGAAGCCCGAGCTGGCCAGCCTCGACTGGGTGCCCCGGCTCGAGCTGGCCGCGAGGGGAGTGATGACCTCCCGGCGGGTGAGCTGGCTCGAGGAGACCTTCTGGGGCCCGCGCCACATCATCACGCTGACCTTCGGCGACGTCGGCTACTCGTCGCTGTATCCCTTCTACTTCGGCAAGCGCGACCGCGTGATCCCGCTCGCCACGGACTTCTCTCGCCTCGCCATCAACTTCAGCGACGCGAACCACCTCAAGATCGACGAGATGGTGCCGACGACGGCCAACCGCCGGATGAGCGAGACACGCGAGAATACCGAGTCGCTCTCGGTTCCCCTCCTGGCCGCGGACGGGACCGTGCCGCAGACGCTCAAGGTGCAGTTCGTGTACTTCCGGGGCCGGCTACCGTGGCGGCCCATTCTCTTGTCCGCGCTGCTGCTCGGACTCGGCAATCTCACCGGGCCGATCGTCGGCAACCTGCTCCGCCGCCTCGTCCGCACGGTCCGGGAGCGCATCCACTTCGGCAAGGAGGCGACCCGGCGCGCCACCGGGCAGGTGCCCTCACCGGAGACGCTCGCGCGCATCCGGCCGGGGGAGACGACCTACGACGACGTGCTGAAGCTCACCGGCGGCGAGCCCGAGGAGGAGCAGCGGCTGCCCTCGGGCGAGATCCGCTCGGTGATCTACCGCGGCCAGACCATGGTCCCGAACCGCGGCCGGCGATTCGGCTGGTTCGCCACCGTCAACCACTGGGAGGTCGAGCACCGTGAGGTGCAGATCGACTTCGAGCACGAGCGGGTGCGCGACATCCAGGCGCGCATCCGCCGCACGCGCCTGGCCCAGCCGCCGCCGACCTGAGCCCGCGCGCCGGGGAGTCCGTGCGCCGGCGCGGTCAGTGGGCGCGGATCCAGGCCGCGATGTCGGACACGACCTGCGCCTCGAGCCCCAGATAGCCGTGGGCCGACTTGGCCTCGCAGGGATCCGAGATGGGCGGGCTGCCGCCGTCGTACGACAAGAGCGCCTTCGCGGGCGCCCGGGTGAGCGCCTTCGGCGCGTCCGCGGCCCACGCGTAGGGCGAGGACCGGCAGGCGTCGTGCTGGTGGTGGACGATCAGCGTCGGCACCCGGATGTCGCCCAGGGCCACGTGGCGGATCGACTCGCCGCTCATCCTCGAGACCACGCTCACCGACGAGGTCAGCACGATGCCGTCGGGCCCCCCCGGCTCGAGCCGGGCCGCCGCGCTGGCCGCCGACAGCGTGCCCATGCTCGTCCCGACCAGCCAGACCGGCACCGGCGCGATCTCCCGGACCGCCGCGATGGCCGCCCGCAGGTCCGTCGCGTGGTCCGCGGTGGTACGGAAGTTCCAGAGGCTCGTCCGGTCGGACGGCGAGTCGAGCACCGCGACCAGCAAGCCCTCGGCGGCGAAGCGCCGCCGCGTCCGCAGCAGGAAGTTGCCCTGCAGGCGCGAGGGACCGGCCGGGGTCAGGGCGACGACGCCATCGCCGCCGGCGAGGAGGATCACGCTGGCCACCGGCGTCCCGGCCGGCCGGAGCAGCAGCAGCGACTCGGTGACGCCCGGCCGGGACGGGATCGTGCGGAGGTCCGCCGCGTCGGCGCGCGACGGCAGGGCCAGGCCGATCACGGCGGCGAGCCCGAGCAGGATGCGGGGAGGAAGCATGGCCCGCGCGATGATAGGGCGTGCCGGTGGCCCCTGGCAAGGCATCCGGCCGGCGGTGTACAGTCCCAGGCCCGGAACGCGGCAAGGAGGCGGGCTCGATGACGACGATCTACGAGGAGGTCTACCGGCGCTCCCAGCGTGACCCGGAGGGGTTCTGGGGCGCGGTGGCGGAGGACGTGTATTGGGAGCGTCGGTGGGACCGCGTGCTCGACTCGACGCGGCCGCCCTACTACCGCTGGTTCGCGGGCGGCGTGCTCAACACCTGCTACAACGCGCTCGACGTGCACATCGACCGCGGCCGCGGCAAGCAGCCGGCGCTGATCTACGACTCGCCGGTGACCGGGACCGCGCGGGTCTTCACCTACTTCGAGCTGCGGGATGCGGTGGCCCGCTTCGCGGGCGCGCTGCGACGGCAGGGCGTCGAGCGGGGCGACCGGGTCATCATCTACATGCCCATGGTGCCGGAGGCGGTGATTGCCATGCTGGCGTGCGCGCGGCTCGGGGCCATCCACTCGGTGGTCTTCGGCGGCTTCGCCCCCAAGGAGCTGGCCACCCGCATCGACGACGCCCGGCCCAGGGTCATGCTGTCGGCTTCGTGCGGCATCGAGGTCAACCGCGTCATCCCCTACAAGCCGCTGCTCGATCAGGCGATCGCGATGGCCGGCCACAAGCCGCAGCGCTGCCTGATCCTGCAGCGGCCGATGGAGACGGCGCCGATGGTGCCGGACCGCGACGTGGACTGGCAGGAGGCGGTGGCCGCGGCGGGTCCGGTGGAGTGCGTGCCGGTGGCCGCGACCGATCCGCTGTACATCCTGTACACATCGGGCACCACCGGCGTCCCGAAGGGGGTGGTGCGGGACAACGGCGGGCACGCGGTCGCGCTCAAGTGGAGCATGGGCGCGGTGTACGGCATGGGCGCGGGCGAGGTGTTCTGGGCCGCCTCCGACATCGGCTGGGTGGTCGGTCATTCCTACATCGTCTACGCCCCGCTCCTCAAGGGCTGCACCACCGTGCTCTACGAGGGCAAGCCGGTGGGCACGCCGGATCCCGGCGCGTTCTGGCGCCTGTGCGCCCAGCACGGGGTCAATGCGCTCTTCACCGCCCCCACCGCGTTCCGTGCGATCAAGAAGGAGGACCCGGGGGGCGAGCACATGGCCCGCTACGACCTGTCTCGCTTCCGCACCTTGTTCCTGGCCGGCGAGCGCTGCGATCCCGACACGTTGATCTGGGCACGGGAACGGCTGCAGGTGCCGGTGGTCGATCACTGGTGGCAGACCGAGACCGGCTGGCCCATGGCGGCCAATTGCGTGGGACTCGGCATGCTGCCGGTCAAGCCGGGGTCGCCGACGAAGATCGTGCCGGGCTACGACATCCAGGTCCTCGGCGAGGACAACCAGCCGGTGCCAGCCGGCCAGATCGGATCGATCGCCGTGAAGCTGCCGATGCCGCCGGGCAGCCTGCCCACGCTGTGGAACAACGACGCGGGCTACGAGCGCTCGTATCTCACCCGGCATCCCGGCTTCTATCTCACCGGCGACGCGGGCTACAAGGACGAGGATGACTACATCTACATCATGAGTCGCGTGGACGACATCATCAACGTGGCCGGCCACCGGCTCTCGACCGGGGCGATGGAGGAGGTGCTCTCCTCGCACCCCGACGTGGCGGAGTGCGCGGTGATGGGCGTGGCGGACGACATCAAGGGCGAGGTGCCGGTCGGGCTCGTGGTGACCAAGGCGGGGGTGGCCCGGGGCGATGCCGAGCTCTGCCGCGAGCTCGTCGAGCTGGTGCGCGAGAAGATCGGCCCGGTGGCCGCGTTCAAGACGGTGGCGGTGGTGAAGCGGCTGCCCAAGACCCGCTCGGGCAAGATCCTCCGCGGCACGATGAAGAAGATTGCCGACGGGGTGGAGTACGGGGTGCCTGCCACCATTGACGATCCCGCCGTCCTCGGCGAGATCGGCGATTCGCTGAAGACGCTAGGATATCCGCGGTAGGCGCTCGGCGGTCCCGCGTAGCAACTGGGACATTACTACCGGAATGCTTCGGGATCGCGTAGATCGGTTACGCCATCCGGCGGCACCGACCCTGCTGCGATTAGAGGCACCCGGCCCGCCCCCCTACGGCGCACCGGATGCCTCTGAACGCGGCTGGTTAGTCGGCCTCAGCCTGCTTGTTGCGGAGCTTCCGTCGGCTGAATACGCCGAGACCAGTCAGGGTGCTGCCGAGCAGCACGAGCGTGGCCGGCTCGGGGACGGGCGTGAGGTCGTGACTCTGGGTGAACTCACTGATAAACGAGTTGTTTCCGAACTGGATGTCCTTGCGGATGAAGATCTGCGAGTCCGGATCGAAGCTTGCCGCCAGGTTGGAATTTGGGCCGACCACCAGGCTGGCAAGCGGGGTCCCGCCGCAGACGCCATTCACGAACGGATCGGCGCAGGCGACCTCGCGGATGGTCACGTTCTCGCCCGGGTTGAAAAGATCGATACCGTTGAGTGCGGCTGCGCCGCCGCTGGCAGTGACGGTGTAGGAGAAGAGAATGTCCGCCAGGCTGACCGGCGACGGGTCGTGAGCGACCTGGAAGTTCAGGTTCACGTCCTGTCCGACGGTGGCGGAGAGGGGGCTCAGAAAGATCGTCACCCCGGTGAACCCAGCTGCCGCTACCGAGAAGTCACTGAACGTCAGACCTCCCTGGGTGCAGCCGGAGGGACCGAGGGCGGTGACGTTGCCTGCGCCGATGCAGGAGATCGCCTCCGCGGGTGTGCCGACGAGGGCGACACCCATCAGCGTGACGATGACGACGAGTGCAACTGCGACAATTCTACCCATAGTTTCATTGACCTCCTTACGCGGGTGGTCCGACGGCTTCGACAGCATGGAGAGGAGACGGAAACAAGTTATGTGCCACTAGGCGACGGAGGGCCGTTGACCACCGGAGCCTAGTAGGGAAAACAAATTCCACAATGCAGGAACCAAGAAAACACGGACATCGGGACTGGAGGACGCGCCTGATGTTCGCCGCGTACGAAGAAGTGCCGGGAATCGGACACACCTCGCCGCCGCCGTCGCGGCGAGTACTTCCGGAAGTTACCGAGTAAGATCGACCACCGAATGCTCCTCGCCGAACCAGATCGGCGAGTGGGACAGATCGATGAAGCGCTTCTCGTCCACCAGCAGTCGGCGGCCGGCCTCGCGGCCTTCCCTGGTGCTGCCCGCTCGCGCGAAGTCGTCGACGCTGTCCCACCAGAGCTCGGCGATGCCGTCGAAGTCGTCGGGCGCACCCCGGTGGGCGCGCAGGGCCTCGCTGAAGGCGGATCGCAGCGTGTGGACCTGCACGTAGCGCTTCATCCCGAGGGCGGGGGCCAGCTCCCGCACGAGCGGACCGTGCGAGTCGAGCCAGTAGCGCTGGAACTCCTCGCGCGAGAGGTGCGGAAGGCGCCGAAGGCAGAAGACGAGCTTGATCATGACGGGCTCGGCAAAACTTTTCTCAGGAAGCAATGTGCATGACCGATCGGCCAGTCCTCGGCCCGCGCGTACATCTCATAGCCGAGCCGGGCGTAGAAGCCCGGCGCCTGGAAGCTGAAGGTATCGAGGAAGACGTGGCGGCAGCCCCGCTCGATCGCGCGTCGCTCGGCCGCATCCAGGAGGCGCCGTCCGTGTCCCTGGCCGCGCAGCGACTCGGCGACCCACAGGATGCGCACGTGCAGGGCGCCCCCCCAGATCAAGCCCAGCAGCCCGCCCACGATCTCGTCGCCTCCGTCGTACAGGAAGTAGTTGACCGGCGAGTAGGCGGTGAGCCCGGTGACGGCCAGGTTGTAGGCGTCCAGGTGATCCATCACGACCTGCTTGAGGGACTGAGACGCGTGCGGGTTGGACACCATCCGGATGTCGGTCATGGCCACGGCCTCCTCGGCCGCAGCAGGCTAACATGCACCCGAAGAGGCGGCAAATCACGCTCTCCATGCTCGCCCGCGGCGGCCCGGATCGGGTAGGATACCGGGCGTGACGACGTCCCCGCGCGACGCCGACGTGCTGGTGGTAGGGGCCGGGCCGGGCGGCTCCACCGCCGCGACCTTCCTGGCCCAGGGCGGCCTTCGCGTCGCGCTGGTGGAGCGGGAGGCCTTCCCGCGCTTCAAGGTCGGCGAGTCGCTGATCCCCACCTGCATGGACATCTGCAGGCGCCTCGGCGTCCTCGACCGCGTGCTCGCCCACGGCTTCCAGATGAAGTACGGAGCGACCTTTCACGACCAGGAGCTGGGGCTCGAGACCACGTTCGACTTCCAGCCGGGGCGGCCCTGGCCCTCCTTCACCCTCGACGTTCACCGGGCGGAGTTCGACCAGCTCCTGCTCGAGCACGCCGCGTCGCAGCCCGGGGTGACTGTCCACCAGCCTGCCACCGTGGAGAAGGTCGTCTTCGACGGCGACGGGGTCACCGCCCGGCTCAGCGACCGCGACGGCGAGCGCGCGCTGCGCGCCTCCTTCCTGGTGGACGCCAGCGGCCGCGACGCCTTCCTGGCTGCCCGCCAGGGCCAGCGCAAGCCGCGGCCGGGACTGGGCAAGGTCGCCATCTTCGCCTACTTCCGCGGCGCCAGGCGCTTCCCGGGCCGGTCGGAAGGCAACGTGCGCCTCTACATCTTCCCGGAGGGATGGTTCTGGTACATCCCGCTGACGCGCGACGAGACCAGCGTGGGCTGCGTGCTGCACCAGCGGGTGGTGAAGGCCCGCCGCGGGACCCTGTCCGAGCTCTTCGACGAGATGGTGGCCCGCTGCGAGAAGATCTCGGAGAACATGCGGGGCGCGGAGCGGGTCACCGAGCTCTACACCACCTCGAACTTCGCCTACTCGATCGAGCCCATCACGGGCGACCGCTTCGTGTGCGTGGGCGACGCGGTCGCCTTCGTCGATCCGATCTTCTCTCCCGGCGTGTTCCTGGCCATGCAGACCGGCGAGCTGGCCGCGGGGGCGATCCTCCGCGCCTTCCGGGCCGGCCGCTTCGAGGCGCGCCGATTTCGCGGCTACGAGCGCGCGGTGCGCCGCGGGACGAAGCCGTTCGAGCGCTTCATCGAGTCCTACTACGATCGCGCGTTCCTCGAGGTCTTCATGCGCCCGAAGAACGTGCTCGGGGTGGTGCCCGCGGTGACCGGGGTGCTGGCCGGCGGATCGTTCGGCCTGCTTCCCCGGCGGCTGCACCTGTCGCTGTGGTTCTTCCACCAGGTCGTGCGCGTCACGCGCTGGGCGAATCGGAGGCGCGGCGTCATCCTCGAGTCCCGCCTGGACTGGTAGGCGGCCGGCCATCGATCTGATGTCCGCCCGGTCGCTCGCTCGACGCCGGCCTCGTGGGCTACCGTGAGCACTGAGCCCGGGCTCGCCGCGCCGGCGCCCGAGCCGGCCACGCAGGTCGCCAACCTCGACGGCAGCGCCACCGACTACTTCCCGATCGAGTGCACCGAGCCGCGGCTGCTCGTGCTGCTGCGCGAGATCTTCGAGGAGCATTGGGCCGAGGTCATCTTCGGGCCGTGCATCGAGGGCGCGGTCTTCGAAGGACGGTTCGTGGAGCGGCCGCGGGTCAGCCTCCTCGACGGCTACGTCACGGTGCAGATCGCGGGCCGCGAATCGTGGCATTTCCACCTGTGCATCGGTCTGCACGCCGGCTCGCCTGGGCTGCCCACGCCGCCGGCTCTGGCCCAGTGGCGCCGCTGCGCGCGCGCCGCGTTCTTTCAGAGCCGCGATCGCGCGGGGCGGCCGAGCGCGTGGGGGGCGCGCCTGTGGAACGGGCGCGACGAGCAGATGCTGACGATCTTCTTCCCGAACCCCTGGATCGACCCGACGCGCGGCCACTACGTCGACACGCCGGACTGGTCGCGCCTGCGGCTCTGGATGGAGCTGCGCGCCCGCCACGCCGGGGTGCCCGCCGAGGCCCCGCCCGTCGACGCGGCGCCGCCGCGCACCCATTGAGATAGAATCGCGGCCATGGACGGCGTGCACGATCTGGGCGGGATGCAGGGCTTCGGGCCGGTGGAGCGGGAGGAGAACGAGCCGGTCTTCCACGCCGACTGGGAGGCCGCGGTGCTCGCGATGATGCGGGCGGCCGGCTCGCGCGGCCTGTTCAACATCGACGAGTTCCGCCACGGCATCGAGCGGATGGCGCCGGCGCACTACCTGCGGGCCACCTACTACGAGAAGTGGCTCGACGGCGTCACCCGGGTGCTGGTCGAGAAGGGCGTGGTCGGGGCCGAGGAGCTGGCCGGCCGCCTGGCCTTCTTCGGCGAGCGTCCCGACGCCGCCGCGCGCTCGGCCGTGCGCGGGCCGCTGCCCGAGCGCGGCACCGCCAATCCGGGCTGGGTGCAGGACGTGATCCGCGAGACCGGCGCCACCCCGCGCTTCGCCGCGGGGGACCCGGTGCTCACCCGGGACATGCACCCCCGCGGCCACACCCGACTGCCTCGCTACGCTCGGGGCAAGCGCGGTGTCATCCACTGCTGCCACGGCATCCACGTGTTCCCCGACACGAACGCCCACGGTCAGGGCGAGCAGCCGCAGCCGCTCTACAGCGTGCGCTTCGACGCGCGCGTGCTGTGGGGTGAGTCGGCCGAGCCCAACCAGGCCGTCCACATCGATCTCTGGGAGAGCTATCTCCTGCCCGGGAGGTGATCCGCGATGGGCAAGAACCATCCCAACGTCGATCCGTACATCGTCTCGCGCGTGCGCGCGCTCGAATCGCTGCTGCTCGAGAAGGGCATCCTGGCCCCCGACGCGGTGGACCGGGTGGTGCAGCGCTACGAGTCCGACACCGGGCCGATGGTGGGGGCCCGCGCGGTGGCGAAGGCCTGGACCGATCCGGGGTACCGGCGGCTGCTGCTGGACGATCCGCGGGCCGCGCTGGCGCGCTTCGATCTCGACTACGCGATGCTGATGGTGGTCGAGAATACCGAGGCGACCCACAACCTCGTGGTGTGCACGCTCTGCTCCTGCTACCCGTGGCCGGTGCTGGGGCTGCCACCCACCTGGTACAAGATGCCCGCCTACCGCTCGCGCGCGGTGAGCGAGCCGCGCGCCTTGCTGCGGGAGATGGGACTCGAGGTGCCGGAGCGACGCGAGATCCGGGTGTGGGACTCGAGCGCGGAGATGCGCTACATGGTGCTGCCGCAGCGGCCGGCCGGCGCCGAGGGGCTCTCGGAGGCCGAGCTGGTCCCGTTGATCACGCGCGACGCGCTGATCGGCGTGGCGGACGTGCGGCCGTCCCCCGCGGCCGCGCGCTGAGGGGCGCCGGCATGTACGAGCGGCGGCGCAATATCGTCATGCGCCGCGACGGCCGCCGCGTGAACGTGGCGCGCTTCCGCGGCCAGCTCCTCGTGTGCGCCACCGGCTGCTGCTGTGGGCGGACCGAGGACGGCTTTGCTGCAGTGCCCGCCGAGACCTTCCACCGCGAGTGGGAGCGGAGGCGGCTGCGCAACGTCGTCCACCTCACGATCGGAGGCTGCCTCGGCCCCTGCGCCCTTGCCAACGTGGTCCTGCTGCTCTTCGACGGACAGGCCCAGTGGTTTCACTCGATCGATTCGGACGCCCTCGCGATCGCGCTCTACGACCACGTCGAGGCGATGCTCGCGGCCGACAGCTGTCTGCCCCCGTGCGCCGCGCTGGCGCCCTATCACTTCACCGCCTCGGCCTGGCAGCCACGCCCCGACGGGCAGCCAGTGGACGACGTCCGCCTCTGGCCGCCGCGCGCGGCGCACCAGTGCGCGGCCGCGCCCTCGGGGGTGACCGCGGAGGGCGAGGCCCTGTCGGTGGATCGCGTCGTCGCCATCATGGAAGGACGCGCCGCCTTGCCCCGGAAGAACGGCGAGCTGGTCTTCGAGGAGCCGTGGCAAGGCCGCGTCTTCGGGATGGCGGTGGCCCTGCACGAGCGTGGCCTCTACGAGTGGGAAGAGTTCCGCCAGGGCCTCATCGCCCACATCGCCCGGGCCGAGCGTCGCCCCGGGCCCTTCAGCTACTACGAGATCTGGCTCCAGACCTTCGAGGCGCTGCTGGCGGCCAAGGGTCTGGTCGCGCCGGCCGAGCTCGAGGAGACCACCTACCAGTTCGAGTTCGGCGAGCGGGACGACGTGTTCTAGCCGGTCGGGGCTCTGCGGTAGGTCGACCGGCGGGCGGGGGAGCGGGAGGGCCCTGCCGGGAACACGCTGAGTCGCGATCCGCTTGGGCGGCATGACGGGCCACGAGACGGGGTGCCGCTGCGCTTCGCTTGCGCGCAGAAGACACGGTTCCCGGCAGGGCCCCCTCCCGCTCCCCCGCCCTTTGCGTCCTCTCCGCCGCCCCCAACCACCCCGCCCACTGAAGAATTGACAACAGTCTGCTGATGCTCGATCGCGCTGTTGCGTTGGTTGCGGAATTGCGGCGGCGCACCGGGTGGGGGGCCGGGGGATGTCCGCCCGGGAAGCGTGACTTCTGCGGGTAGGCGAAGGAGAGCGCGCTCTCTCGTGGCTCGTCATGCAGCCCAAGCGCGGCGCGACTCAGCGTGTTCCCGGGCGGACGTCCCCGGGCTCCCCACCCCGGCGGGTGACCGCGGTCAGCGGGCGGAGGCGGTGGTGGTCGTGGCGGGCGAGGAAGAAGAGAGCGCGTCGAGGGTGGGCATCAGCAGGCCCACGAGGCGGACGGGCAACCCGCTGGTGAAGTGGAAGCGCCCCGCCTCGGGACCGGGCACGTACGCGGTCACGGTGCCGAAGTACCGCTCGTCGAGCATGAAGACGAACGTGGCGGCGCGGCTCACCACCCGCGACTCGACGACCGCACCGTTCTTGGCGTAGACGAAGTAGCGATGGTCGCCGGTGCCGGTCTTGCCTCCCATGAGGTGCGGCGGCGCGCCGCCCGGCCGCGCCAGCGCCGGACGCAGCCCGCGCGCGGTGCCGACGTCCACGACCTGGGTCAGCACGCCGCGCATCACCGTGGCGATCTCGGGGGCCAGCACCTGGCTGGTCGGCTGCTCGGCGCGGCCCACGCGCGTCTCGTACGGCGTGCCCGTCGCGAAGTCCATGGTGTCCACCAGGACGGTGGGCTGACGCACGCCGTTGTTGACGATGATGCCCATCAGCTCGGCGAGCGCGGCGGGCCGGTCCCCCGAGCTGCCGATCGCGGTGGCCAGCGACGGGGTCAGCGACGCGAAGGGATAGCCGAGCCGCTCCCATCCGCGGTGCAGGTCCAGGAAGGCCTCGATCTCCAGCAGCGTCGCGATGCGGTGATCCTGGGCGTTGCGGTGCCGCGTGAGGAACAGCCAGTTGTACACCGCCTGGCGCTCGGCGCTGCTCGCGCGTACCACCTGACCCATCCCGGCGCCCGGGTGCCGCCGCAGATAGCTCACCACCCACAGCTCGAGCGGGTGCACGCGCGCCACGTAGCCGCGATCGGCCAGCGGCATCCCCTCGGGGGCGGTGCGCTCGTACAGCTCGTCCATCGCCTTGTCGGACAACCGGGGGGCGGGCAGGCGCGGAGCGATCAGCTCGCGGAACACCGCGGGGCTCACCTCCGGATAGACGGAGCGGAGCGCGGTGGCCAGACCGTGCGGCGTCACCCGGGCCCCGCTCAGCAGGCGATCGAGGGCGTCCGCGGCGGGCAGGCCCTGGTACTTCCGGTAGAAGCGCCGGACGAACTCGCTGCCCTCACGGTCCGCGAAGCGGCTCAGGTAGCGGTCCCGGCGCGGGTCGA
Source organism: Candidatus Methylomirabilota bacterium (assembly GCA_035315345.1). Classification (NCBI taxonomy): domain Bacteria; phylum Methylomirabilota (SeqCode); species Candidatus Methylomirabilota bacterium. The sequence goes on along the minus strand of DATFYA010000088.1, from coordinate 6,176 downwards.
CCGGATTCTCCATCAGGAGCGCGAGCGAGCCGGAGGAGCCATAGAGGTGATTCCAGACCACGTCGCGCATCAGCCGGATGAACACGAGGTTCACCGAGTGCTGGAACGCCTCGCGGATGGTCATGATGCGCCGGTCGTCGTCGTGGTCGAAGTTGCCGAAGGTGTGGAGGCCGCCGCCCGTGAAGAACGCCTCGCCCGGGCTCGCGGAGTAGCGGCGCTCGAGCGACGCCTCCAGCATCGCCTGCAGGCTCCGATCCGTGCCGCGCGCGCCCCGGAGGTACTCGACGGCCCACGCGCCCAGGCGGTCGCGCGGATGGATCTTCACCGCGCCCAGCTCGGCGGGGGCGAGCCGCTGGTAGCGGTCGTGGAGCGCGGCGATCGCCTCGAGGTACGAGATGAGCGTGCGCAGCTTGGCGGTGGACCCCAGGTCGATGCGCGCGCCGCCGTTGATGTCCAGCGGCTGGTCGAGATTGTCGGTCTGGATGCGGACGCGGTTGGCGCCCGGGGTGCGCTCGTACAGGGTGACGCTGTAGAGCACGTGGGCGGGATCGCCGCCACCCAGCAGCTTCTCGCCCACCAGCCCGAGGCGCTCGATGGTGGCCGGGTCGCCCAGCGAGCGCAGCAGGCGCGCGGTGGCCTCCTGGGCCGGCGCATCGAGCGTGCTCCGCGCGGTCAGGTCGAGCCGGTCCAGGTCGTAGAGCGCGGGCGTCCCCAGCATGCCCGAGATGCGGGTGCGCACCAGGTTGGCGCCCTTGCGCTCCACGAAGGCGGCGGGCGGCCCGCCGCTGCCGCGCCGCAGGTCGAGTCGCCGGGCGAGCGCGGCATCGCGCAGGCCCGCGTCGATCACGCCCGCGCGGGCCATCACCCGTAGATAGCTGTCGGTGAATTCCTCGAGGCCGGCGGGATTCTCGACCAGGTAATAGTACGGGCGGCGGGCGGCCAGGATCAGGCTGAGCGCGCGCTTGAACACACGCGCTCGCGCCGCGTCGGGGCCGGCGGGCCGCGCCGCAAGCAGCGCGTTCGCCTCCGCGAAGTCCATCCCGTACCAGATCTCGAGGCCGTCGCCGAGCCCGTGCACTTCGCCGTGGCCGGGGGCGGCCGCGAGGGGCAGAGAATCCAGATAGTCGACCACGATCTGGCGGCGGGTGGCGTGGGTGGCCGCGCCGTCCTTGTAGGCGCGCAGGCTCGCCGACAGCATCTGCCGCAGCTTGTCGGCGGGCGCGCGCGTGCGCCCGTCCGGCGAGTGGCGCATCTTCTCGAGCTGGGTCGGCAGCGTGCTCGCCCCGATGGAGTGGCGCTCGCCCCCGAGCCGGCCGATGGTCTCCACGCCGACCGCCTTGGCGAGCCGGCGCCAGTCCACTGCCGGGTTGTGGTACGGCTGCCGCGCGTCGAGCAGCTCGCGGTTCTCGATGAAGAGCAGGGTGTTGATCAGGAGCGGCGGCACGGACTCGAAACGGCCGTAGACCTGCTCGGGATAGCGCGTGACGTAGAGCGCCCGCCCCTCGCGGTCTACCACCGCGAGGCCGGCCCGCGTCTTCTCGTGGTAGGGCGGATAGAGGCCCCACGCCGCGAAGTGCGCGAGGCTCCTCGACATCCGGGCCTGCTGCTCCACCCGATAGCCAGCGGCGTCGAGGCGGTCCACGAAGTCGACGAGCCGCGTGTAGCCCAGCCGCTCGTCGTACGGGCCGGAGCGCGGCACCTGCGGCGAGGGATTCGGCCCCGGCTCCACGCGGTAGGTGAGCATGCGGGCCGCGGTCGAGAGGAAGAGCGCCTGCATGGTGGAGGTGCGCGCCTCCGCGAGCGCGGCGAGCACGATGATCGACACCAGCACCGGGACGAGGACGGGCGGGCGATGCAGCTGCTCGCGCAGGCGCCCGATCCACGGCCGCGGGCGGCGGGCCCGCCGCGCGAGCACGTCGCTCAGGACGCCGGTGGCGAGCGCGGTCTGGGAGGTCGGGCGGGGACCGGACAGACGCCTCAGCGAGAACCGACCAATCAAGTCTGCCACTGCGTGGTCAACTGTCCGTCGACTTCGGACGTTCCTCTGAGCAACCGTCGCATACTGGGCACCGCACCTGCGTCGCCGTCAGATCGATGGCGAGCCAGAAAAGTCTAGCACGCGCTCACACCACGCCGCCACCGCGAGCAAGGCGGCGTCCCGACCGCGCGCGGCCACCAGCTGGACCGCGTGCGGCAGCCCCGCGAACGAGACCGCGCCGGGCAGCGAGCACGCGGGAACGCCCGCGAAGCTCCACGGAGCGCAGAACCACGGATCGCCGGTGGCGAGGCCTTCGGGCGCCGTCGACGCCGCGGTCGGCGAGAGCAGCGCGTCGTGGTCGGCGAGCAGCGGCGCCACCTCGGCGCGAAACGCGAGTCGCTCGCGCTGGGCTCGCACATACGCCACCGCGGGGCGGGCGAGTCCGTCCGCGATCAGCTCGCGCGTGCGCGGCCGGTACTCGGCGGCGTGGGCGCGGTAGAGGTCTTCGTGATACGCGGCGGCCTCGACCTCGAGCACGACCCGGCCGGCCGCGTGCAGCGCCGCGAAGGAGGCGGGCAGCTTCACCTCGTGCACGGTGGCTCCGGCCCGCGCGAGGCGCCGCGCGACCTCGCGCACCGCCGCGGCCACCTCGGGCGTCGCGCGCTCGAGCAGCTCGGGAGCGAGGGCCAGGCGCGGCGCGGACGCGGCGGGCGCGTCGAGCGCCCGAGCGGCCAGCACGCCCGCGGTGAGCGTCACGTCGGCCACCGCGCGGGCGAAGATCCCGACGTGGTCGAAGCTCCACGCGAGCGGCACCACCCCCTCGGTCGGGATCAGTCGATGCGTGCCCTTGAAGCCGATCACGCCGCAGTAGGCGGCCGGGCGCAGCACCGAGCCCACGGTCTGGGTCCCCAGGGCCAGCGGCGCCATGCGCGCGGCCACCGCCGCCGCGGAGCCGGACGACGATCCGCCCGCCGTGTGGGCCACGTTCCAGGGATTGCGCGTGGGTGCCGGCTCGAAGTACGCGAACTCGGTCGTGTGCACCTTGCCGAGCACGATCGCGCCAGCCGCGCGCAGACGCGCCACCGCGGTGGCGTCGTCGACCGGACGGATATGGAACGCGGGCCCGGCGCCGCACGTCGTGGGCATCGCGGCGACGTGGAAGATGTCCTTGATCGCCACCGGCACGCCGTGCAGCGGTCCCCGTCGATGTCCGGCGCGGGCTTCGGCCTCGCGCTCGCGCGCGGTCGCGCGCGCGCCCGCCTCGTCGACGTGGGCCCACGCGCGCACGTGGCCGTCACGGGCGGCGATGCGGGCGAGGCATGCGTCGACGACTTCGACTGGTGAGAGTGCGCCTTCCGCGATTCGCGCCGCCGCGACGGCGGCGGAGAGGGAGGACGGATCGTCGCGATCCATGGGCGAGAGATCATGACGGCGCGGCGAGCGGGCTGTCAAGACGCATCCTCTCCGCAGAAAGTGCAGGAGGAGCCAGCTACCGTGCGAGAGGGCATTTCGTTGCCCAGCCACGGAAGGGCGCGGGGTGTCACCCCCGCGTCATTCCCGGGAAGCGCTGGATTCTGCGCCGCATTTTCGTTGGTACAGGACTTGCCGCCAGTAGCGAAGTACGGATCAGGCAGGTCGAGCGGCGAGTGTACGGAACGGGGTTTCGGTCCCTTCTCCACCGACGCGTCGGCCCGGATGCTCCCGCCCGGCCTGCCTGGTCACGGAAGACGACGGAGCCGTACGAGGCCGACAGGAGGAATCGATGAAGCTCGAGCAAGACACCTTTCGCATCGAACTGCGCTCCGCGAAGCTCTGCGTGGAGCTCGATTGCAATACCGTCTTCGACGCCCGCATGTACCGGCACTGTCCGACCTGCGCCAGCGTCGAGTCCTATCCGCTCGAGACCTGGCTCAATCGCGAGCGCTCGCGCAAGCCGGTGCGCGCCACGTTCAGCGTCGATGCCGCGCCGAAGCCGGCGTCCCGCTCGCGCTTCATCGAACGGCTCCGCAGCACGATGCCCGATCCCGTCCGCGCGGCGGTCCCGGTGCCGCTTCCCCTGCGGACCCAGCGCCGCGCCGTCTGAATCCTAACGACACGAACCGGAGGCCGATAGCCGTGCGAACGATCCTGGTGGTGGACGACGACCCGTGGGTGCGGATCCTGGCTCGCGACATGCTGGCCGATGAAGGCTACCGAGTGCTCGAAGCGTCCGACGGTCAGGATGCGATCCGGGTCGCGGCCCAGCATCCGGGGCCGATCCATCTGCTGCTGACCGACGTGGTGATGCCCGGCCTGAACGGCTGCGAGCTGGCCAGCGGGCTCACCGCGCTGCTGCCCGGCATCAAGGTGATGTTCATGTCGGCCTACGACCGCGACTTCCTGGTCGCGCGCGGTCTCGTCCCCACCGGGCCGGTCATCACGAAGCCGTTCACGGTGGAGTACCTGTCGCGGCGCGTGCGCATGGTCCTCGCTGACCGGTCCACTGCCGCGACCGCGCCGCTCACCGGGCGCGCGGGCTAGACCGACTCGCGCGTCGTCCAGCAGACGCGTGGACGATTGACGGGCCGGCCCGGCTCGTTGTAAGAGCCGGGCATGCTCCGCCATCTCGCGGGCCGACGCGGCTCCGCGCTCGCCCTCCTCGCGTGCGCGCTCGGCGCCGGATCCACGGCCGCGTCGTCGTGCGGCACCTCCGCGCGCCCGCTCGCCACGCCGACCACGCTCGTGCTCTCGGGCGGCGGCGCCAAGGGCGCCTACGAGGCCGGGGTGGCCGCGTGGCTCGTGGAGCGCGGGCTGCCGATCCGCCTGGTCGCGGGCTCGTCGGCGGGCGCCCTGAACGCGGCCATGATCGCCGCCGGCCGGACGGATCGACTGGAGGCCCTCTGGCGCGAGCTCACTCGCGATCGCGTGTACTCGCTGCGCACGCGAGTGCTCTTCGGCGGGCTCCTGCCCGGCTGGCTGACCTTGCTGATCCTGGACCGTGCCGGCTCGCTCTTCGATCCGGCTCCGCTGCGCGAGTTGATCGCCGAGAGCCTCGACCTCGAGCGTATCCGCGCCTCCCCGGTCCGCCTCCTCGTGGTCACCACCGACCTGGCCCGCCGCGAGCAGCGCCTCTTCGACAACGCGACCGTGACGCGTGAGGCTCTCATGGCGGCCGCCGCGGTGCCCGGGGCGTTTCCCGCGGTCGACGTCGAGGGCGCGCTGCTGGTCGACGGCGGCCTGACCGGCCGCGCGCCGGTGCTGGAGGCGCTCGCGGCGGCGCCCGACGTCGAGCGGGCGGTGGTGGTGATGAGCTACGCGGCCGAGGAGCGCGGCGCCCCGCCCACCACCGTGCGGCGAGCTCTCGAGGAAGCCTTCGAGATGGGGATGATCCACCAGATCCGGCGCGACGTCGAGCTGGCCCGTCTGAAGTTCCCCGCCGCGGAGGTGCACCTGCTGGCCCCGTCGGCCCCGCTGTCGCTCCGGCCGCTCGACTTCGATCCGGCCGGGATGGCCCGCGCGCTGGAGCGCGGGCGCGAAGATGCGCGCGCCTGCCTCAGCGGCTGGGCGACGCGCTGATCTGCACGGTCTCGCTCTCGCGCACCAGGAAGTGCACGCGCCGGTTGCGGCTCTGGCAGGCCGCGCGGCGCTCCGCGCACCGCGTGCCGTCCTCGCCGCGCGAGACCACCGTGATGCGGCTCTCCGGGACGCCGTGGCCGACCAGGTACTGCATCACCCACGTGGCGCGCCGATGGGCGAGCGCCAGATTGGCGGCGCGGGCGCCCACCGCATCGGTGTACCCCTCCAGGATCACCAGCTGGCTCGGATTGGACTTGAGCCACGCGACCGCCGCGTCGAGCGACGCCAGGTCGCGCCGCTCCACCTGGATGTGGCCGGAGGCGAAGTGGACGTCCTTCAGCTCCTCGCGCGGGGCGAACTCGGCGATGCGCTCGGGATCGGGCGCCGGACCCGCCGCGTCCGGCGCGGAGGCTTCCGGCACGGGGGCGGCGTCGGGCCAGGTGGGCGCGAGAAGCGGAGTGGCCGGTGCCGCCGGCGGCGCGGCGCCGGCGGCCACGGTGGGTGCGGGTTCGTGACGTGCGGCACAGCCGACCGCGAGGAGCGTCACCGCCGTCGCGCCCAGCACGAACGAGATCCGACCAAGTAGCGGCATGATCGCGGCTCCGACTCAGGCCAGCTCGTGTCGCTCGGTGAGGCGGTCGTG
>DATFYA010000087.1 GCA_035315345.1 Candidatus Methylomirabilota bacterium | reverse complement strand
CCCGCGATCACGATCGGAGGTGACATCCGGGCGAGCCCGGCTGGCGTCTGCACCGAATGCCAGAGGCGGAAGGTGAGCGGCTCGACCGCGAGCCCGACCAGGCCGCCGGCGACCGTGCCCGCGCCCGCGAGCACGGGCAGCGCGGCCAGCGCCAGGGCCCCGCAGGCCGCGGCCAGCGCGGCCATGCCGATGCACATCGACGCGGGGGCCTCGTGCGCGTCCGCGGCCTCGGGCGAGCGCGGGAGCGCCAGGAACATGATGCCGAAGGCGTTCACGAACGCGGTGGCGGCGAGACCGGCGGTCAGCGCGAGGATCCCGAGCGCCAGCACCGCGAGGATCGCGACCAGGGGCAGCGGATAGCCGATACCCGGGAGCAGCGACTGGAACAGCAGCCACTCGCTGAAGAAGCCGTTGAGCGGCGGCAGGCCCGAGATCGCCAGCGCGCCGACCAGGAAGCAGGGGGCGGTCCATGGCAGGCGCCGCACGAGCCCGCCGTGTCGGTTCATGTTGCGCGTGCCGGTGGCGTGCAGCACCGAGCCGGCGCCGAGGAAGAGCAGGCCCTTGAAGGCGGCGTGGTTGAGGGCGTGATAGAGCGCGGCCGCGAGGGCCACCGCGGCCGCGCGCGGCATCGCCAGGGCCTGGAACAGGAAGCCCGCGCCCACGCCCAGGGTGATGATCCCGATGTTCTCCACGGTGGAGTAGGCGAGCAGCCGCTTGACGTCGTCCTCCATGAGGGCGTAGAGCACGCCGAGCAGGGCGGAGCCGACGCCGAGCCCGATCAGGACGACGCCCCACCAGGCCGGGCCGCCGCCCAGGAGATCGAGGCCGACGCGCAGCAGTCCGTAGACGCCGAGCTTGACCATGACGCCCGACATGAGCGCCGAGACGTGGCTCGGCGCCGCCGGATGCGCGCGAGGCAGCCAGACGTGGAGCGGGATGAGACCCGCCTTGGAGCCGAAGCCGATCAGGGCCAGGGCGAAGACGACACTGCGTGACCCGAGGGGCAGCGAGGAGGCCGCCTCGCGGAGCGTGGCGAAATCGAGCCACGGCGCCCGCGCGCCGAGCAGCAGGAAGGCGCCGAGCAGGCAGGCGAGCCCCACCTGGGTCATGCCGAGATACCAGATGCCGGCCCTCACCGTCTCCGGCTGGTCGTGCTCGGTCATCACGAGGAAATACGAGGTCAGCGACATGGCCTCCCACACCAGCAGGAAGGTCACCACGTTGTCCGCGAGCGGCACGAAGCTCATGCTGAGCAGGAAGAGGTTCAGCATCGCGCCGAGCCAGCGGAGCGAGTAGCGCCCCGCGTATGCCGCTGAATAGCCGGCGCCATACAGGGCCGACGGCGCGGCCACCGCTCCGGTCAGGATGAGGAAGAAGGCGCCGAGGGCGTCCACGCGCAGGACCACGCCGCCCGCGACCGCGAGGAGGCCCGGCGCCTCGAAGGTCCAGGTGGCACGGCTGACGAGACCCTGCAGGCCGAGCAGCAGCCCGGCGACCGCGCCCACCACCGCGCCCGCGGTGGAGAGACCGCGGCCGATCCGTCCGCTTCCACCCGCGAGCCCGGCGACGGCGCCCGCCGCATAGGCGGTCACCATGACGCCGAGCAGTGTCCCGGTCACGAGCTACCGGCGCAGGGGCTGCCGCAGCACGGTCAGGATGCCGCGCAGGATGTCGGCCGGATCCGGCGGGCAGCCGTCGACGAAGGCGTCGACCGGCACCACGCGATCCACGCTTCCCGCGATCGCGTAGCTGCCCCGGAACACTCCGCAGGTGCGCGCGCAATCGCCGACCGCGACCACCAGCTTGGGCGCCGGCGTCGCCTCGTAGGTCTTGCGCAGCGGCACCTCCATGTTGCGCGTCACCGGCCCGGTGACGAGGAGCAGATCGGCGTGGCGGGGCGAGGCCACGAAGTGGATGCCGAAGCGCTCGCTGTCGTAGACCGGGCCCATGAGCCCGGTGATCTCGATCTCGCAGCCGTTGCAGGAGCCCGCGTCCACCTCGCGCACCGCGAGCGCTCGGCCGAAGAGGCGCCGCGACTCGGCGTCCACCTCGCGCATCAGATGGAGGACGTTGGGCTCGTCCGGCGCGGGGGGAGGGATCTCAACGGTCACGACTCCCACCCTTAGCATCTTCGAGAACAGCAGCATCGAGGCCTCATGATGAGGCCGGACCCTCTCGGGCCCAAGAAATTTAGACGGCGTGGCTCAGTCGGAAAGGTGGCGGACGATCGCCTCGGCGAACTCGGACGTGCCGAGAGTTCCGCCCAGGTCGCGCGTCTTGGCCCCTTCGGCGAGCGCGCGGTTGTAGCCGTCCCGGATACGCCGGGCCGCCGTCGCGCACGCCTCGTCGTCGCGTGTCTCGGCGAGGTGATTCAGCATCATCACCGCGGACATGAGCAGGGCGAGCGGGTTGGCGAGGTTCCGGCCCGCGATGTCCGGGGCCGAGCCATGCACCGCTTCGAAGACCGCGGCCCGATCGCCGATGTTGGCCCCCGGCACCACCCCCAGGCCGCCGACCAGCCCGGCGGTGAGGTCGCTCAGCACGTCGCCGTAGAGGTTCTCCAGCAGCAGCAGGTCGAAGCGCGTGGGATCCTGCACCAGGGCCATGCAGCCGGCATCGATGATCATCTCCTGGTAGCCGATCTCGGCGAACTCCGCCTCGTGCACCACCCGGGCACAGCGGATGAACATCCCGTCGGTGAGCTTCATGATGTTGGCCTTGTGGAAGACCGTCACCTTCTTCCGCCCGCGGTGCTGGGCGTAGCGGAAGGCCCACTGGGCGATGCGCGTGCAGGCCTTCTCGGTGGCGACCTTGGTGGTGGTCACCACCCCCGGGGCGAGCGAGGCCTCGATGCCCGAGTAGAGTCCCTCGGTGTTCTCGCGGATGATGACCAGG
>DATFYA010000086.1 GCA_035315345.1 Candidatus Methylomirabilota bacterium | reverse complement strand
GGTCCCCATGCGGTCGATGAGGTAGCGCCAGGCCTCGTCCATCTTGCCCAGGAACTCGTCGTCGCCGTGCTTGGCCTGCAGATCCGCGCCCATGCCGATGTGGGTGGTGCCCGCGATGCCGAACATGTTGAAGAGATCGGGCGCGAGCACGTTGAAGCCGAGGCCGGCCAGGCGGTAGGCGTCGATCTTGTAGTCGGCGGTCACCCCGTGCGCGTGGTGGACCATCAAGATACCCGGCCGCGTCCCGGGCGCGTCGGGATGCGCCAGGTAGCCGGGGATGCCGTCCTGCTCCTGCGTGACCATTCGCGCCACGACGTTCATGTCCGCTCCTTCATCGAGACCCGCCAGTGGATCCGGTCTTCCTCCGGCGGATAGTCGCCCGCCGCCTTGTGGTACGAGCAGCGATTGTCCCAGATGACGACGTCCCCCGTCCGCCACCGATGCGTGTACTGCCCCTCGGGCTGGATCATGCGCTCGGTCAGCTCGTCGATCAACGCGTCGCTCTCCGCCCGCTCCATGCCGTCTATATAGAGGATCTTGCCCGGGTCGAAGTAGAGGCCCTTGCGCCCGGTCTCGGGATGGATGCGGACGATGGGATGGAAGACCGGCGTCCAGTCGCGGTCCTCCTCGTTCAGCAGCGCGGTGGCCTTCTTCCGGCCGCCGTAGGTGAAGGCGCCCTTGTGGCCCTCGAGCCGGTCCTTCAGACGCGGCGGCAGCGCCTCGTAGGCGGCGTACATGCTGGCGAAGTGGGTGTCGCCGCCGCGGCTCGGCACCGCGAGGGCATAGAGCTGGGTGGCCTTGAAGGGCTCCTCGTCGTAGGCGCCGTCGGTGTGCCAGCCCTCGGCCCCGCGTCGGTAGATCGTCAGGTCGAGCGCGCCGTCGGGCCCGAACTTGTTCACCCCGAGCAGGGTGATCTCCGGGCGCTCGGGATGTCGCGTGCTCTTCGACGGGTGCGGGACCACCGGGCCGAAGCGGCGGCTGTAGGCGAGGAACTCGTCGATCTCGAGCGTCTGGCCCGGCACCACCGCCACGTTGTGATCGAGCCAGGCGCGGTAGATGCGGCCAAAGCCCGCGTCGTCGAGCGCGCGCACGTCCACGCCGAGGATCTCGACGCCGATCTGCGGCCCGAGCCGGCGGATCTCCATCACGCCTTGCTCGCGAGCGCGGCCTTCACGCGCTCCGGTCGGAACGGGATCGTGCGCAGCCGCACCCCGGTGGCGTCGAACACCGCGTTGGCCAGCGCCGCGCCCACCGGGGTGGAGGCGGCCTCGCCCGCGCCGAGCGGCGGCTGGTCGAGGCGCTGGATCAGCTCGAACTCGAGCCGGGGCACCTCCGGGAACGTGAGGATCGGATAGCTGGCCCAGTCCACCGTGGTCACGCGATTCCGGTCGTAGACGACCTCCTCGTGCAGCGCCCGCGAGAGCGTCTGCAGGATGTTGCCCTCGAGCTGCGCCTGCACGCAGTCCGGGTTGATCATGAGCCCGCAGTCCTGCGAGGCCACCACTCGCGTCACCCGGATGCGGCCGGTGGCGCGCTCCACCGCCACCTCCATGCCCATGGCCACGATGGTCTCCTCGTGCTTGTAGTGCACGTAGGCGAGGCCGCGCCCCGTGAGCACCGCGGCCCGCCGATCCATCGGCCGAGGCGAGGGCCGCGGCTGCCAGCCCATGCGCGCGGCGACGCGCTTGAGCACCTCGATGCCGCGCGGATTCGACAGCCGGCGCAGCCGGAACTCGAGCGGATCGATGCGAGCCAGCGCCGCGATCTCGTCGGTGAAGGACTCCACCGCGAACGTGTTGGCGATCTTGCCCGGCGCGCGCAGGGGCGACGTGCGCAGCGGCGCGTCCGCGATCCAGTGCACGACCGCGTTCAGGTTCGGCATCGCGTAGGGCGGATCGATGTTCTGGTAGATGAGGCCGGTCGAGCGCCCCGGCGTCTGCGGGATGCCGGCGGCGTCGAGGACCAGCAGCGGGAGATGGGGCAGATTGGCGGTGGCGATGGGCAGCCACGCTTGCGTCTCCCACGCCACGATCTCGCCGTCCTTGTCCACGGTGGCGCGCAGGTCCAGCATCTGGGCCGGGCCCTTCGGGTCGAGCCCGTGCTCCTCCTGCCGGCTCCACTGCACGCGCACCGGCCGGCCCACCGTCCGGGAGAGCAGCGCGGCCTCCATCGCCGCGTCGTCCGCCCCGTTGGCGCCGTAGGAGCCGGCGCCGTCCATATAGATGACGCGCACCCGGTCCCGCTCGACGCCGAGGGCGCCCGCCACGGTGTTCTGCAGGCCGTGCACGTTCTGCGACGCGCTCCACACCGTGACGCGGTCTCCGCGCACGTCGGCCACCCCGCACGACGGCCCGATCGAGCCGTGGGTCTGCATCGGCCACCGATACGAGGCGGCCAGGGTCCGGGCGCCCGCCGGCGGCGCGCTCAGCGCCGAGAGATCGCCGCGCTTCGCCACCTCCTGGTGGCGCTCTACCCGGCTCGCGCGCATGAGATCGAACTCGCGCGCGTGATCGGGCAGGCCGCCGCCCCCGCTCCACTGCGCTTTGATGGCGCCCGCCGCTCGCAGCGCATCCCACTCGCGCTCGGCCACCACCGCGAGGAAGGACCGGATGCGCACCACCCGCGCGCCCCGGACGCCCGCGATCGACGACTCGTCCACCGACTGCAGCGTCGCGCCCAGCGCGGGCGGGCGGATCACCCGCGCGTGCAGCATGCTCGGCAGCGCCAGGTCTTGCAGATAGCGGTGATGACCGGTCACCTTCTCCGGCACGTCCGGGCGCGGCAGCGAGCGGCCGATGAAGCGGAAGCGGTCGTGCGGCTTCAGCGGGGCCGCCGCGTCCACCTTCAGGTTGAACGTGCGATCGCCGATGAGGTCGCCGTAGCCGACCGAGGCGCCGCCGTCCTTCGCGCGCACCGCTCCGTCGGCGACCTCCAGATCGGCGGCGGGCCGGCCCAGCCGCGGCGCCGCCATCCCGATCAGGGCCTGCCGCGCGGTGGCGGCGGCGCGGCGAAGCTGGACGCCGCCGCGGGCCACCCCGTAGCTGCCGCCGGTGCCGCCCTGATTGGGCGTGAGCGCGGTGTCGCCCTCGATCATCGCGATGCGCTCCGGCGCGACGTCCAGCTCCTCGCCGGCGATCTGGCGCATCGCGATGCGCGAGCCGGTGCCGAGGTCCACCCGCCCCACGAAGATGGTGACGGTCCCGTCGCGCCCGATCGCGATGATCGAGTCCACCGCGTCCGGGGCCAGCGACTTGCCGAGAAACCGGTCGGCGTCGGGCATGGACTGCGCGTCCGACCGCTCCACGCCGTCGAGCCCACCGACCACCAGCACTGAGCCGGCGGCGAGCGTGCCGGCCAGGAAGGACCGCCGCGAGACCGGCGCCGCCATCTCAGCGGGCTCCCGGCGCCGCGCCGGCGGCCCGGAGCACCGCGCGGATGACCCGCGCGTGGCTGCCGCAGCGGCAGAGGTTGCCGGCCAGCGCGTCGCGCACCTGCTGCTCGCTCGGACGGGGCGTCCGGACGAGCAGCGCGCGGGCGCTCATCACCATGCCGGCGGTGCAGTAGCCGCACTGCGCGGCCTGCTCGCCGATGAATGCGGCCTGCAGCGGATCGGGCCGCTCGGGCGACCCCAGGCCCTCGATGGTCACCACCTCGTGGCCGACCACGGACGCGGTCGGCGCGATGCACGAGCGGACCGCCCGGCCGTCGACGAGCACCGTGCACGCCCCGCACTGGGCCAGCCCGCATCCGAAGTGGGTGCCGGTCAGCTTCAGGTCGTCCCTCAGCACGTAGAGGAGCGGGACGTCGGGATCGTCGGAGTCGACCTCGCGGGTCGCCCCGTTCACCTCGAGCGTCAGCTTGGCCATGTCGCGGCTTACTGCCACGGGGCGCGCCCGGCGCTCGCGCGCTCGAGCCAGCGCCGGTCGCGCGGCGAGGCCCGGCGGGCGAGACGGCGGCTCACGAGGCGCGTGGCGTCGTCGTAGCGCTCGGTCTCGAGGTAGCAGAGGATCATGGTCTCCTCGAAGATCTCCCACTGCGCGTGACTGCCCCCGATGCGGTGCATCTCGGCCTCGACCGGCTCGAAGTGGCGAAGCGCCCCCGCGAAGTCGCCCGCCGCGAAGGCGCCGGCCCCCTCCACGAGCGGCAGCACCACCCGCCCCGCGAACGGATGTCCCTTGTCGTCGAGGGCGCGCAACCCGTCCTGGAGCCGCGTCAGCGCCGCCTCGTCGCCGCTGGCCGCGTAGGCCAGCGCGGCGTGAGCCTCGCCGAAGAGATACCCGGGACGCGACACGCGCCCCGCGATGTCGGCGAGCGCGCGCCACGGCAGGGGCTGCTCGCTGGCCCCGTCGAGCCGGAGGCGCCAGAGGAGCGCGGTGCCGTCGGTCATGGTGGAGCGCGGATTGCTCGCTCCCACGATGTCGCGGCCGAAGATCTCGAGCGCGCGGGCGTAGCGTCCCTCGTGCAGCGCGAACATCGCCTGGTGCCAGGCGAGATGGCAGTGGAAGTGCGCGCGCCGATCGTAGCCGGCCATCCAGCCGTCGAGGAACGCGGCCCCCGCGTCGATGTCGAGCGTCTCGAAGGCGATGTGGGCCAGGTTGTGGGCGGCGCTCGCATTGGCGGGATACTGGCGGAGCGACGCCTCCGAGAGGCGTCGGGCCTCCTCGAAGCGGTCCACCTCGTGATAGGTGAACGAGAGCGCCGACTGGAACCACCAGTCGTCGCCGTAGGCGGGAGCGAGCCGCTCCAGGAAGGCCACCCGGTATGGCTCGCGGTCGGGCCGGCCGGCCAGCGCGATCGCGCTGCTGGCCTGGTTGACGAGGACCGCGTCGCGCGGAAACTCGGCCACGTGCTCGTCCACCAGCGCGAAACCGCGCGCGCTGTCGCCGTCCACGAAGGCGCCGAGCGCCGCGATCTGCTGCCGCTCGCGCCGCGTGGCGCCGGCCACCGTGTCCTGGGCGCGGCCGATCGCGCGGCGCGTGGCCGCCCCGTCCCCCTGGACCATGGCGAGGAGCGCGACGCCGGCGTGGGCCACCGCCAGGCGCGGATCGGCGGCCAGCGCCGCGTCGAAACACTCCTCGGCCCCCGGGGCATAGGCGAGGAGCCGGTCCATGCCGTCCTGGAAACGATCGAGCGCGGTGGACGAGTCGGTCGAGACGGGGAGGCCGTAGCGATCGGTCAGCGGCATGGGTCCCTCACACGAGGAGAGTGAGCGGCTCCTCGATCAGATCCGCGAGCGCGCCCAGGAACTGAGCGCCGCGGGCGCCGTCGAGGGCGCGATGGTCGCAGGACAGGGTCAGCACCATGGTCGGCTGCACCGCGGGCTGCCCGTTGACCGGGACCACCCGGTCCGCGATGCGGCCGACCGCGAGGATCGCGGCCTGCGGCGGATTGACGATCGCGCTGAACGCGTCCACGCCGTACATGCCGAGGTTGCTGATCGTGAACACGCCGCCCTGTATATCGGCGGGCCGCAGCTTGCCGGCCTGGGCGCGGGTGACCAGCTCCTCGCGCCGCGCCGCGATGTCCTGCAGCCCGAGCGTGTCGGCGCGATGGATCACCGGCACCACGAGGCCGTCCTCGAGGGCGACCGCGAGGCCGACGTTGATCTCGGCGTGGCGTTCGAGCGCGCCGTCCTTCCACGAGACGTTGACGCGCGGATGCTGGGCGAGCGTCGCTCCCACCAGCTTGACGAGCAGGTCGGTGTACGTGATGCGCGCGCCGGTCTGCTTGCGCGCCGTCTCGAGCCAGGATCGCAGCCGCGCGACGTTGACCTCGCGGACCAGGTAGAAGTGCGGCGCGCTGGTCCACGACGCGGTCATCCGCTCGGCCATGATCCGCCACACCGTCCCCACCCGCTCGCCCGCCGCCACCTGAGGAGCCACCCGTACGCGCTCCGCCACACCCTCTCCCCCCTGGGGAGAGGGCAGGGTGAGGGGCACATCCACCGCGATCACCGCCCCGCCCGGCCCCGATCCCGTGAGCCCGCGGAGATCGATCCCACGCTCCGCGGCGAGCCGGCGCGCCTTCGGCGACGCCGCGACCAGGCGTCCGCCGCGCCCGTTGCCCGCGGTCGCCACGGCCTTCTGGCCCTCCACGTAGGCGATCACGTCGGCCTTCTCGATCTTGCCGGTGGCGGTCTTGATGCGCGCGAGGTCGACGCCGTGCTCTTCCGCGACTTTTCGCGCGAGGGGGGAGGCCTTGACGCGGCCATCGGACCCCTGACCACTGGGCCCCTCACCCTGCCCTCTCCCCTGAGGGGAGAGGGAGGAGATTGCACTCCCCTGAGGGGAGAGGGAGGAGGGGGCGCTTCCTGGAGGAGAGAGGGAGGAGGGGGCGGCGGAGTCGGTGGGGGCGGCGATGATGGCGATGGTGTGGCCGACCGGGACGATGTCGCCCTCCCGGGCGGTGACGTCGCGGAGGATGCCGGTGGCCGGCGCCTCGATCTCGACCGTGACCTTGTCGGTCTCGATCTCCACGATCGGCTCGCCCTTGCGTACCGTGTCCCCGGGCGCCTTCATCCAGCGCAGGACCTTGCCGGTCTCTTGCGCCAGCTCCAGCGCGGGCATGATGACGTTGGTCGGCATCGCGCTATCTCGTCAATCCACCCACCGACCCTAGCGGCGGCACAGCGCGCGGGCCGCCTCGAAGACGGTCCTCTCCGACGGCACCGTCAGATCCTCCAGCACGGGCGAGAATGGCACCGGCACGTCCATGGCGCCCATGCGCTTCACCGGAGCGTCGAGATGATAGAAGGCGCCGTCCGCGATCACCGCGGCGATCTCGGCGGTCACCCCGTAACGCTCGTAGCCCTCGTCCACCACCAGCGCGCGCGACGTCTTCTTGGCCGAGTCGATCAGCGTCTGCTTGTCGAGCGGCCACGTCGTGCGCGGATCGATCACCTCCGCGCTGATGCCGGCGTCCTCCAAAAGCTTGGCGGCCCCGAGTGAAACTGGGACCATGCTGCTGGTGGCGACGATGGTGATGTCGCGGCCCGCGCGCTTCACCTCGGCCACCCCGAACGGGATCGTGTAGTCGCCCTCGGGCACCGGCCCCTTCACGCGGTACATCATCTTGTCCTCGAAGATCACCACCGGACTGTCGTCGCGGATCGCGGTCTTCATGAGCCCCTTGGCCTCGTACGGCCCCGAGGGCAGCGCGACCTTCAGCCCGGGGATGTGGCTCACCCACGCGTGGAGCGACTGCGAGTGCTGCGCGGCCGAGCGGCGGGTGGCCCCGAGCGTGGTGCGGAACACGATCGGCACCTTGATCTTGCCGCCCGACATGTAGTGCGCCTTGGCGGCCTGGTTCACCATCTGGTCCATGGTCAAGGTGATGAAGTCGCCGAACATGACGTCCACCACCGGCCGCATGCCGGTCATCGCGGCGCCCACCCCGATACCCGCGTAGCCCGGCTCGGAGATCGGGGTGTCGATGATCCGGTCGGTGCCGAACTCCTGCACGAGCCCGACCAGGGTCTTGAAGGGATGCCCGGCCTCGGCCACGTCCTCCCCGATGAGGAAGACCCGGGGGTCGCGCCGCATCTCCTCGGCGATGGCTTCCTTGACCGCTTCACCGTACGTCAGCTCTCGCTCGCTCATGCGCATCTCCTCGTCGACGACTCTATTCGATGACGCGGTCGGCCCGGACCAGGATCGACTGCGGGACGGTCAAGCGCAGCTTCTCGACCCCCACGTCGGGCTGGCCCACGTAGGACACCCAGCCGATTCGCGCCGGCCCGGCCGCGCGCTGGGCGAGCGCGGGCGCGGCGTGCAGGGCCACGAGTCCCGGAACGAGGGCGAGCACGGCCCGGCGCGAGAGCGTTCTCCTCCGTCCGGGCACCGCTGATCTCATGGAGCCTCCGATGTGTCGCGCCGTCTGAGCCGCCGGTGGCCTATCCTATCCCAAGACGTCGGCATCGGCATGACTCGGCTATACTGTCGGGCACCCAAATTCGCACACTCTCCTCGGAGGTATCTATGAAGCGTGTCGGGACGACGCTCGGGTTGTCGCTGGCCATCGCGATGGGCGTCGTGGCGTGCGCCTCCATGTCGGGGGGCGGACGTGACCACGTCGCCCGCGCGGTTCAGGCTCAGGGCGGCACCGACGCCATGGCCAAGGTGAAGACGATCTCCCAGAAGGGGACGGAGCGTCAGTGGGCGCCCGAGCAATCGGCGGTCGCCGGCGGCGAGATGCGCTTCGCGAACCAGGCGACCATGGAGTCGGTGACCGACGTGACCATGCGCGCCACGCGAACGGACTGGGTCCGCGACTTCCAGTACCCGGCGCCGAACAAGTTCACCTTCAGCGAGGTCGTGACCGCCCAGGCCGGCTACGTCGCCGGCATCGACAGCGGCGGCCGCACCAGGCAGAGCCTGGAGTCGAATCCGCCCGCGCACACCATGTCCGGGCTCCGCCTGGCCGCGTCCCAGCGCGAGCTGGTCCGCACCTCGCCGCTCCTGGCCTTCGAGATGCAGCAGAATCCCGACCGCGTCTCCGCCGCGCCCGACGTCACGGTCGGCGGCGTGACCTACAAGGCGGCCGCCTACCGGGTGGGCGCCCAGACGCTCACCGTGATGTTCGATCCCGCCACCGGGCTGCCCGCGCGAGTCCGCTCGTTCGACTACGACAACGTCTGGGGCGACGTCACCTACGATCTGGTGCTGTCGGACTGGCAGGTCGTGGACGGCGTGCGCGTGGCCACCAGCCGGAAATACGAGCTCAACGACCGGATGATCGTGGAGACCAAGATCACCGAGACGAAGCTCAACGCGCCCATCGCGGCGGATCGGCTCCAGATCCCGGCCGCCTATCTCACCGGGGCCCCCAAGCCGGCCACCGAGCGCGTGCCCTACCAGTGGGTGCTTCGCCGCCAGTTCATCGGCGCCTATCTCGACTCCGACGCGCCGAGCTATGACACCCGCGCCTCGCCCGGCCTGCGGATGGTGCAGCTGGGCCCCGGCGTCCAGCACGTGGTGGGCGGCTCGCACAACAGCCTCATCGTGGAGATGAAGGACTACCTGGTGGTGTTCGACGCGCCGGTCTCCGACTGGCAGTCGAACTGGACGCTCAGCGCCGCGCACGCGAAGTACCTCAAGAAGCCGGTGAAGTATCTCGTGCTCACGCACCACCACATGGACCACACCGGCGGCCTGCGCGCCTACGCGGCCGACGGGGTGACCATCGTGACCGGCAAGGGCACCGCCGAGCACTGGAAGCGCGTCCTCGCCGCGCCCTTCACGCGCAATCCCGACGTGGCCTCGCAGGACCTGGGCCGCACTCCGATCGTCGAGGTGGCCGACAAGTGGACGATCACCGACGGCCAGCGGCAGGTCGAGGCCTACGTCATCGCCCCCAATCCGCACGCCGACGGCATGATGATCGGCTACGTCGTCGACCAGAAGCTGGGCTTCGTCACCGACATCTGGAGCCCGGGCGCGCCGCTGGGAGACAAGCTCAACCCACTGCAGGCTTCGCTGGTGGCCGGCGTGAAGAAGGCGGGCATCCAGCCCACCAAGTTCGCGGGCGGCCACGGCTCGACCGCCGACTACGCCACCCTGACCGCCCTCGACGGCAAATAGACTGGGGTCAGGTCTTGCATTACGACATTTTCGTGCCTCGCGACGATGTCGCGTGGCGCGGCAAAAATGTCGTAATGCAAGACCTGACCCCGAACTGATCGATCAGTCGCGGCGAGGGGGAGTGACCGGGCGGCGCTGCGGCAGGGCGATCTGGCGGAGGTGGTCCAGGTCGATCGCCGGCATCTCGAGGCTGAGCGCGCGCAGCACGCCATTGGCGAGGTCGTTGTAGTCGGTGAACGCGCGGCGCAGGCGCCCGCGCCATGCCATGAGGCCGCCGTTGGCGTGCAGCTCGAAGGCGGACTCGCGACCGTCCAGGGCCGACGCCACGTGATCGGCGGCCAGCTGCAGCAAGGCCGCGCGCTGCAGCGCGGTGTACTCACCGCCGCCGAACGATTCCTCGAGCCCCGCCGCCACCTCGGGTGAAGCCAGGTCCTTGTCCGACGGCGCCACCACCAACGACGAGCCGGGCACGATCCGCAGGATCTCCGCCATGCGCTGCCGCGCCTTCTGCATCGCGATGCTGCCCGCCGCCACGTGGACGCGGCCGGGCATGGAGTAGCCCGCCGCCGACGCGTCGGGATCGAGCTCGGCCGCGGCCTGACAGCTCCGCACGGTCTGCACGTCCACCACCAGGTCGATCAGATGCTCGATGGTCGGCTCGTGGTCGCGGAGCCCCATCGCGTGGGCGCACGCCAGCGCGAGGCCGAGGGTGAACTCGGCCTTGGCGAGCCACGCGTAGAGCTGATGCCAGAAGCACCACGCCGCGATCGGATCGGGCGAGGCCTCGGTGAGGAACACGCGGTCCCACGGCACCAGCACGTCCTCGAGCCACATCTGCCCGTCCAGCTCGTCGAAGCGGCTGCTGAGCGGGGCCAGGAACGGATTCGCGTGCCGGGCCGAGAGTTTTCGACACAGGACGGTGACGCCTCGCGCGCTCACCGGCACCACGAACGTGGCCCGGTGGCCGTCGCGGTCCACTCCGCAGTGAGCGCCGATGTAGACGTCCTCCGCGTAGACCGGGCTCGTGTGCATGCCCACCTTGCCGCTCAGCACGAGCCCCGCGTCCGTCTCGCGCACGACGCGGAGCGCCGCGCGCTGATCGGGATCCTCGCGGAGTCGATAGCCGATCGTGGCGGCGCCGGCCGAGAACGTGAGAAAGCGGCCGGTGCGCGCGAGCAGGTCGCGATACGCCGCCGCGCTCGCGACCTGGTCCGGCGAGACGTTGCGCTGCCGGACCACGTCGTGAATGCCGAGCGCGATGAGGTTACCGTAGCCGGGCGTGTGGGTCATGTTGCCCGCGGTCAGGAAGATGGTCGCCGCGTAGCTGCGCCCCATCGCGCGCAGGTCCGCCGCGCTCCCGGGCAGTGCGAAGGCCCACGGCGCCCGCGCGCCGCTCGCGTCGGGCGGGGTGAGGAGCACCTCTCGCCACTCGGGATCGTGGTGCCGGTCGTACCACGCGGCGTACTCGTCGACCATCGCGCGGGTGGCCGGATGGACCGTCACGTCCTCGATGAGCCCCTCGCCGACGACCCAGACCCGGCGGCCGTCGCGCAGGGCTTCGCGGTACTCGCCGCCGGTCCTCACGAGAGCTTCGGCATGACCTGCTCGACGAACCGCCGCATGGTGGTCTCGACCTCGGCGCGCGGCAGCATCGAGCCCTGGTCGAACCAGCAGATCACCTGCGAGAGCGAGAACTCCTCGATCACCGCCTGCAGCCGGTCGACCACCTCGGCGGCGTCGCCGAACACCGCCTGATCGCGGAAGAACTTCTCGTAGGGCAGATTCGCGAGGGTGTCCTGGATGATCTTCAAGCGCGGCAGGTGCTCGGCGTAGGAGTCGGGCAGCGCCGAGAAGATGGTGCGGAGGTTCTCGTAGTACTTGCGCACGCCCGGTCGCATCGCGTCGCGGGCCGCGCCCCCGGTCTCGCCCACGTGCACCGGCAGCATCAGCGCCATCTGGTCGGGCTGCCACGCGTGCCCGCCCGCGGCCAGCCGCTCGCGATAGAGGGCCGTGAACTCGCGCAGCTGGGGCAGCGGCGTGGTGGTGGTGCCCGAGTAGATCGGCAGGCCGAGGCCGCCGATGTGGGCGAAGCTCTCCGCGGAGTGCACCGCAACCCGGATCGGCGGGTGCGGCCGCTGGACCGGGCGGGGCACCACGGACACGTCCTCCACCTGGTAGTGCGCACCCGCGTAGCTGAACCGCTCGCGCGTCCAGGCGAGCCGGATGATGTCGAGCGCCTCGACGAATCGGCTGCGGCTCTCGGACAGCGGCACCCGGAAGCCGTGAAACTGGCTCGGGATGGAGCCGCGCCCCACCCCCAGCTCGAGCCGCCCGCCCGAGAGGAGGTCGGCGGTCGCGGCCTGCTCGGCGCAGGCCAGCGGGTGGTGCAGCGGCAAGAGCGTCACCGCGGTACCGATGCGGATGCGCGGGGCGCGCTGGGCGATGACCGGCACCGCCATGAGCGGGTTCGAGAGCAGCGAGAAGGCGCCGCCGAAGTGCAGCTCGGCCAGCCACGCCACGTCGAAGCCGAGCGTGTCGGCGAGGCCGATCAGCTCGATCATCTCCGCGTAGCGCTGGACGTGACTCTGCCCCGGCGCCTCCGGAGCCTGGAAGAACAGGCCGAACTTCACGCGGCCGCGACCTGCGCGGTGGTGGGGCCGTCGCCCATCAGGGTAGTGCGCCGCACGTCGCGCGGCTCGTGCTCGGGGAACGGCCGCGCGCGATGCATGGTCTGGCGGTTGTCCCACATGACCAGATCGCCGACGCGCCACCGGTGCGAGTAGACGAACTCGCGCTGGGTCGCGATCTCGTTGAGATCGCGCAGGAACGCGCGCGCCTCCGGCACCGGCCAGCCCACGATGTCGCCGGCGTGGGAGGAGAGATAGAGCGACTTGCGCCGGTGGCCGGGATGGGTGCGCACCAGCACCTGGCGCACCGGCGTGAAGCGCTCGCGCTCCTCGTCGGTGAACTCGGTGAAGCCCAGCAGCGAGCGCGAGTAGAGCTGCGAGTGCTCGCAGATCAGGTCGGCGACGCGGTCCTTGGTCTCCTGGTCGAGGGCGTCATAGCCGGCCCGCATGTCCGCGAACTCGGTGTTGCCGCCCCTCGACGGGATCGCGCGCGCATGCAGCAGCGAGTACTTCGCGGGGACCATCTTGAAGGAGCTGTCGGAGTGCCAGAGACGGTTGCCGAGCGAGAAGAGCCGCGTGCGGCTGTCGCGCGCGAACACCTGGTTGTTGACGTCCAGGTTCGACACGTCGGCGAAGGTGGTCGGCAGCCGGTACTGCTCGCGCAGGCCGGTGCCGATGGCGTGCTCGATCTCGCCCAGGCTGCGCGTGAAGGCGAGCTGCTGCTCGTCGGTGAGCGGCTGGTCGTGGAAGACCAGTACCGCGTACCGATCCATGCCCGCGTGCACCGCGGCCACCTCGTCCGGTGACAGCGGCCGGGTCAGGTCGAGGCCGTCGACCTCGGCCGCCAGGCAGGGTCCCACCTGACGGAAGCTCACCGCGCCGATCGTCTGGGTCGCCATGCCGGGGAGAGTGCCCGGCGGTCCGGCCCTCGTCAAGTGGACTCGGTCGCCGACCGGCCTCGACCCGGCGGGGCCGGGTGTGGTACGCATGGGGCCCGATGAGCGCCCAGGCCCTGACCGGCATCCGCGTCGTGGACGTCACCAACAACCAGGCGGGTCCCTCCTGCGGCCAGATGCTCGCCTGGCTCGGAGCCGACGTGATCAAGGTGGAGGAGCCCGGCCGCGGCGACGTGGCGCGCTACTCGCAGCGGGACCGGCCGGACGCCGACGCGCTCTTCTTCCTCGCCTTCAACGCCAACAAGCGGAGCCTCACGCTGAACCTCAAGCATCCGGACGGCCAGGCCGTCTTCCGCGCCCTGCTCCGGACCGCGGACGTGCTGCTGGAGAACTTCGGCCCCGGGGTCATCGAGCGCCTGGGTTTCGGCTATCCGGCGGTGCGTGAGATCAACCCGCGCCTCGTCTACGCGTCGATCAAGGGCTTCGGCACCTACGGGCCGTATCGCGACTACAAGAGCTACGAGCCGATCGCGCAGGCGATGGGCGGGGCGATGAGCGTCACCGGATTCGCGGACGGGCCGCCGACCTTCACCTGGCCGTCCATCGGCGATTCCGGCACCGGCATGCACTGCGTGATCGGCATCCTCGCCGCCCTCATGCAGCGGCACGCGACCGGCGAGGGGCAGCGGGTCGAGGTCTCGATGCAGGACGCGGTGGTGAACCTGATCCGGGTGAGCCTGCGCGATCACCAGCGCTTCGGCCGGGTCATGGAGCGCACCGGCAACCAGCTGGGCGCGAACGTGCCCGGCACCACCTACCGCTGCCATCCCGGCGGCCCCAACGACTACGTGTTCGTCTTCGTCCAGCAGCAGATGTGGCACCCGCTGCTGAAGGCCATCGGCCGCGACGACCTGATCGGCGACGCGCGCTACGAGACGTCGGAGGCGCGCGCCCGTCACCGCGACGAGGTCAACCGCTTCGTGGAGGAGTGGACGTCGCGGCGCGCGAAGCACGACGTGATGGCGATCCTGGCCGGCGCCGGCGTGCCCTGCGGGGCGTGTCTGGACACCGGCGAGGTGCTCACCGATCCGCACCTGCTCGCCCGCGACATGATCGTCGAGGTCGACCACCCGGTGCGGGGACGCTTCGTCACCGTCGGCAATCCAATCAAGCTCTCGGCGTCGTCGACCACGATTCGGCCGTCGCCCCTGCTCGGCGAGCACCGCGGAGAGATCCTCGCCGAGCTGGGCTACTCCGACGAGCAGATCCGCGCGCTCGAGAAGGACGGCGCGATCTAGCCCCCACCCTCTCCCCCTTGGGGCAGGGTGAGGGCTCGGGCGAGAGGGACATCAGGTCACGGCCGCGTCGATCAGCACGACCTTCTTGAAGCTCATGCGCAGCCCGCCGTCCACGCGCCGCAGGCGGCACGCGCCGCGCCCGACCCACCAGTGCATCTCGGGCTGCGCACACCGCTAGGCATACACGTCTTCGTCCACCTGCTCCGGCTTCGGGAACGGGGCGTCGAGCGCGTACTGCACGCCCTTCTCGATCTCGGTCTTCACGTCGGCGTGGATCCGGTCGAAGACCGTCTGCTCGGCGAGGCGCTGCTGCAGCAGCCGGGAGGCGAGGGTCTGGAGCGGATCGCGATTGGTCATCCAGTCGCGCTCCTCGTCCCGCGTGCGGTACTCGCGGTTGACGTCGCCGACGTGGTGGCCGTAGTAGCGGTAGGTCTTGCACTCGAGGAACGCGGGCCCCTCGCCGCGGCGCGCGCGCTCCACCAGCCGCTTCATCGTGGCGAACACCGCCTGCACGTCCTGGCCGTCCACGCTCTCCGCGTGCACCCCGACCGCGCGCGGGCGCGAGAGGATCTCGCCCGCCACCGTCTCGGTGCCCGGGGTGTACTCGCCGTAGAGGTTGTTCTCGCAGACGTAGATCACCGGCAGCTTCCACAGCGCGGCCATGTTCATGCACTCGTAGAGGAGCCCCTGCCCGAGCGCGCCATCGCCGAAGAAGCACACCGCGACCTGGCCGCTCCCGCGCATCTTCGCGGAGAGCGCGGCGCCGGTGGCGATACCCGCGGACCCCCCCACGATCGCGTTGGCGCCGAGGTTGCCGGTCTCCGGATCGGCGATGTGCATCGAGCCGCCCTTGCCGCGGCAGTAGCCCGGCTCCTTGCCGAGCAGCTCGGCGAACATCCGGCTCACCGAGGCGCCCTTGGCCAGGCAGTGGCCGTGGCCCCGGTGCGTGCTCGTGATGAAGTCGTCGCGCTTGAGCGCCTCGCACACGCCGACCGCGACCGCCTCCTCCCCCACGTAGAGGTGGGCCAGGCCCGGCATCTTGGCGCCCTTGTACAGCTCGTTGACCTGCTCCTCGAAGGCGCGGATCTTCGCCATCTGCCGGTACATGTGCAGGTGCTGCTCCAGCTCCAGCCTTGGCTCCGTCATCTGGGTGCTCACGGTCGCTCCTCCCGGGGGCGGGTCGTCGGTGGTCTCGTGGCATGCTGCCCCCCCGGAGGCGCGGAGTCAAGGCGCGAGGAGGTGAGGTATTCTCTCCGGGTGACCATCGACGTCCACACCCACATCTTCCCGAGCGCCTGGCCGGATTTCGCGGCCCGCTACGGCGGCGATCGCTGGCCGCGCCTGGATGGCGATCCCGCGTCGGGCTGCCGCCTGTATCTGGGCACGACGCTCAACCGCACGCTCACCCCGCACGCGTTCGATCCGATGCGGCGGGTCGAGGACATGGACCGGACCGGCGTGGAGCGGCAGCTGCTCTCCCCGGCTCCGCCCACCTTCTGCTACTGGGCGCCCGGCCCGGCCGCGGCCGAGTGGTGCCGCATGCAGAACGACGCGATCGCCGAGCTGGTCGCCCGCAGTCCCCGCCGCTTCCTGGGCGCGGGCGGGCTGCCGCTACAGGCTCCGGATCTGGCGGTCAAGGAGCTGGAGCGGGTGGCGACGACGCTCCGCTTTCCGGCCGTGGAGCTCGGCGCCAACGTCGGCGGCCTCGACCTCGACGACGAGAGCCTGAGCCCGGTGTGGGACGCGGCGGCCGCGCTCGGCATCGCCATCTTCGTGCACCCGCAGGCCCCGATCCTGGGCGACCCGCGCTTCCGCAAGAACAACCTCACCCAGGTGGCGGGCTTCCCGCTCGAGACCGCGCTGGCCATGACCCGCGTGATCTTCGGCTCGGTGCTCGAGCGCTGGCCGCGCATCCGCTGGTGCTTCGCGCACGGCGGCGGCGCGTTCGCCTACATCCTGCCGCGGCTCGACAGGGGCTGGGAGGCGATCGGCGAGGCCCACCGCGCCATCGCCCAGCCGCCCAGCGCCTACGTGCGCCGCGTCTGGGTGGACTCGCTGACGCTCTCGCCGAAAGTCCTCGCCTTCGCTCTCGACACCTTCGGGCCCGAGCGCATCGTGCTGGGCAGCGACTATCCGTTCAAGATGGGCGTGGACGATCCGGTGAGCGCGCTCGAGGCGCTCGGGCTGGACGCGGCCACCCGCCGCCGCCTGACCCGCGACAACGCGCGGGAGTTCCTCGCGCTGCCCTGAGCGAGACCGAGGAGACCGCCCGGCCATGAACTTCGGAACGTTCCTGCTGATGCAGTCGCCCTCTGCGCGGCCCTCCCGAGAGATCTACGCGCGCGCGATCGAGACGGCGCTCGCCGCCGAGCGCCTCGGCTTCGACAACATCTGGCTCGCCGAGCACCACTTCTCCACCTACGGGTACCTCTCCCGCCCGGTGCAGCTGGCCACCTACATCGCGGCGCGGACCACGCGCTTGCGCGTGGGCACCGCGGTCATCGTGGTGCCGCTGCACCACCCGCTGGTGGTGGCCGAGGAGATCGCCACGCTCGAGACGCTGGCCCCGGGCCGAATCGACATCGGCCTGGGTCGCGGCTACCAGCACTACGAGTTCGAGCGCTTCGGCCTGGAGCTGGAGAGCGGGCGCGCGCGGTGGGAGGAATCCGTCGACATCATCCTGAAGGCGTTCGAGGGCAAGCCGTTCGCCTACGACGGCAAGCTGTTCAAGATCCCGGAGACGACGATCTTCCCGCAGCCGACCGGCTCGCGCCCGCCGATCTGGATCACCGCGCAGAGCCCGGACTCGGTGGAGGGCGCGGTGCGCCGCGGGTTCAACGTGCTGACCGGCGGCTTCGGCGTGCCGGTCGAGCGCATGGCCGAGTTCCGCCGGCTGTTCGACCGCATGGTGGCCGAGGTCAAGCCCGACCCGCCGCTCCGGGTGGGCGTGCAGCGCGCGGTGTACGTGACCACCGACGAGGCCGACGCCCGTGCCGCCGCCGAGGAGGCGCGCTGGAACATGCGCGTGACGCTCAGCCTGCGTCATCACTATGAACGCGTCGAGGGCGGACAGGCCGTCCCGGTGCCCGCGCCCACCGAGCCCACCGTGGACGATCTGCTCGACCGCTACCTGGTCATCGGCACGCCCGAGACCTGCATCCGCCAGATCCAGCGGCTGCAGCGTGAGGTCGGCATCACCCACTTCAACTGCAGCTTCTGGTTCGGCGACCTCGAGCAGTCGCGCGTGCTGCGCTCCATGGAGCTCTTCGCCCGCGACGTCATGCCCGCCTTCTCCTGACTCTTCCCTCTCCCCTCGGGGGAGAGGGCAGGGTGAGGGGTCGCTTCATCGCGCGAGGCCGGCGGGTGACGTCGGGGTCGCCCGCCCGTCTCCCGTGAACCGGAGCAGTAACGGCCTAACCGCAGCCACCACGAGCGCCTCCGCGACATGCGCAGTGAGATCCGCCTGCGCCCGGGGCGCGGGTCACGAATCGCAAAGGCGCGGGATCGAGCGCGGCGGCGCGGGTGGCTCCGGCGAGTGGGTGGAGGAGGCCGAGCCGCCCGCGCGACCCCCGACGACAGGACCCGCGCCGCCGCGCGCGATCCCGCGATCGGCCCCGCGCGATCCCACGCCGGCGCGCTGTGCTATGCTCCGGGCGCGATGGCGGTCCACGAGCCGCGCCGCGAATGGCCGGGCGCGTCACTGGCGCGGGTGCCGTACTGGGTCTACCAGGACGAGGGCAACTACCGCGCGGAGCTGCGCCGCATCTTCGAAGGCCCCACCTGGAGCTACGTCTGTCTCGAGTCCGACCTGGAGAAGCCCGGTGACTACCGCACCACGTTCGTCGGCGAGATGCCGGTCATCGTGGTGCGCGGCGCCAACGGCGCGATCCACGCCTTCGAGAACCGTTGTGCCCATCGCGGCGCGCTGATCGCGCTCGACGACGGTGGCCACACGGGCCGCCACTTCCAGTGCGTGTACCACGCCTGGAGCTACGACCTCGAGGGCACCCTGATCGGCATCGCGTTCGAGAAGGGATCGAACGGACGCGGGGGCATGCCGGCGTCGTTCTGCAAGGCCGACCACGGGCCGCGCAAGCTGCGCACCGCGGCGCTGAACGGCCTCGTCTTCGCGAGCCTCTCGCCCGACGCCCCGCCGCTCGAGGCCTATCTCGGCGACGAGGTGCTGGGGCGCGTGCGCCGGGTGCTGCGCCGCCCGCTGCGGGTGATGGGCCGCTTCGTGCAGGCGCTGCCCAACAACTGGAAGCTCTACGTCGAGAACGTGAAGGACACCTATCACGCGAGCCTGCTGCACGCGTTCTTCGGCACGTTCCGCATCACCCGACTCACCCAGGGCGGCGGCGTGCTGGTGAGCCCCGACGGCGGTCACCACGCCAGCACCACCATCGCGCGGGCCGACGACGCCCGCAGCACCGCCTATCGCGATCAGGGCATCCGCTCCGAGAAGGAGCAGTACCGGCTGGCCGATCCGAGCCTGCTCGACGCGGTGGACGAGTTCGGCGACGGCATCCAGCTGCAGATCCTCACCGTGTTCCCGGGCTTCGTGCTCCAGCAGATCTCCAATTGCCTGGCCGTGCGGCAGGTGCTGCCGAAGGGCCCGAGCGCGATGGAGCTGCACTGGACCTATCTGGGCTTCGCCGACGACACCGACGAGATGCGCCGCCGCCGGCTCAAGCAGTCGAACCTGGTCGGCCCCGCCGGCTACGTGTCGATGGAGGACGGCTGCGTGGGCGGCTTCGTCCAGCGCGGCGTGGCCGCGGCGGGCGAGGCGCTCTCGGTGGTCAACATGGGCGGCGAGGGCGCCGAGTCGCAGGAGACGCGCGCCACCGAAGCCTCGGTGCGCGGGTTCTGGAAGGCGTATCGCCGCTACATGGGCCAGTGACGTGCTGGCCGAGCGGGTCACCCAGCTCAACGCCGCCTACGCGCGCGCGATCGACGACGACCGGCTCGAGCAGTGGCCGGAGTTCTTCACCGATCCGTGTCTCTACAAGATCACCTCGGCCGACAACTACCGCCGCGGCCTCGAGGCGGGCCTCGTGTACGCCGACACGCGCGGGATGCTGCAGGACCGCGTGGCCGCGCTCCGCGAGGCCAACATCTACGAGCGGCAGGTCTATCGCCACCTGGTCGGCCTCCCCGCCATCAGCGCCGACGCCGACGGCGCGGTGCGCGCCGAGACGCCGTTCCTGGTGGTGCGGGTGATGCGCGACGGGACGATGGATCTGTTCGCCACCGGCCGCTACGTCGACACCATGGTGGACGAGGGCGGCGCGCTCCGCTTCCGGGAGCGGCTGGTGGTCTGCGACAGCAGTCGCGTGGACACGCTCCTCGCGATCCCGCTCTGACCCGCGACGGCCGCGCGCGGTGAAACCGCTGAAAGGGCCCCGGAAGACGACCGCCGGATGATGGCCCATTCAGCCTTGTTTATCCGTGGTTTACGGAGACAGAACCGGCGCTATGCACAGACCTATCCACACGCTGTGGATAGACCACGGTCCCCTCGATACGGGGGGTGCGCGGCTCGGCCGGGCTCGCTCGGACTAGCCCTTCGCCAGCTTCTCGACGCCTCGGCGCGACAGGCCCGCCACACGCTGCAGGAGCAGCTTGATCTTCCGCTCCGAAACCTGGTCCGCGAGGATCAGCTTCTTCGATTTGGTCCGGTTGACGATATAGGCGACCCAATCGTCGAGATCGGGCGTGCCGCGCCATGCAATGGTGAGCCCGCTGTGCCGTAGTGACCTGCGGCCTTCGACTTTCGCGAGAGGCTTGCGACTCGCCTGCATGACCCGAGCAGCCTAGTGAAGCGGTGGGTGATGTGTCAAGACGATGACGAAGAAAGTTCTGTGAATAAATGTGGATAACATTTCGGGAGGACACGACACGATGATCATCGAGAAGAAGCTCGACGCGCTCGGCCTCACGCTGTTCGACGTGGATCGGCAATATCGCGCCAATGCTTCCGGCGCGCGCTTCATGTCTCACTTGACCGTCAACAACGTGCTCTATCTCTCGGGCACCACGCCGGTGAAGGACGGCGCGCCGCATCTCACCGGCGTCGTCGGCGCGGAGCTGTCGATCGAGCAGGGCTACGAGGCGGCGCGTTACGCGCTGCTCTCGAGCCTGGCCGTCGTCAAGTACGCGCTGGGCGATCTCGATCGCGTGCAGCAGGCGGTGCAGCTCATCGGCTTCGTGAACTCGGCGCCCGGCTTCGCCCAGCAGCCCCGCGTGATCAACGGCGCCACCGATCTCCTGGTCGAGCTGTACGGCGACCGCGGCAAGCCCACGCGCGCGGCCATCGGCTGCCAGGGCCTCGCCCTGAATCATTCCGTCGAGGTCGTGCTCACCGTGCTCTTCTCCGGCGACGGGGTCACGCCGCCGCTGGCGCGCGATCACTACGTGAAGTAGGCTCGCGACCGTCATGACCGCTCGCCCCGCCCGGCCCGCCGCCCGGACCCTGCCCGACCTGCTCGACGAGATGGCCGCGCGCCAGCCCGCGCACGAGCTGATCGTGGACAGCGAGGGGGCCCGGCGGCTGACCTATGCGGAGACGCGCGCGCAGGTGCGCGAGCTGGCCGGGGGGCTCCTGCGCGCCGGCGTGAAGCGCGGCGACATGGTGGCCATGCTCATGAACAACCGGCCGGAGTGGCTGCTGGTCGGCTTCGCGGTGACCATGCTCGGCGCCACGCTGGTGCCGATCAGCACGTGGTCACGCCCGCGCGAGCTCGAGTACGTGCTGAACCACTGCGAGGCCTCCCTGCTGATCACCATCCCGCGCTTCGGCGGACAGGACTACCTCGCCGCGCTGGCCGAGCTGGGCGGGCCGGGCGGCGCGCGCCTGCCCCATCTCCGCCGCGTGGTCGTCGTCGGCGAAGAGGTCGCGGGGCTCTCCACGCTCGACGCGCTGTGGGCGCCCGGTCGGGACGTGGACGCCGAGGAGATCGACGCGGCCCGGCGGCCCGTCTCGCCCGAGGACGTGGCCTACATCCTCTATACGTCGGGCACGACCTCGACGCCCAAGGGCGTGCAGCTCTGCCACGGCGGGCTCGTCGAGAACACCTGGAACATCGGCGAGCGCCAGCGCCTGACGCCGGCCGACCGGATCTGGATGGGCATCTCGCTCTTCTGGAGCTTCGGCTGCGCCAACGGCCTCCTGGCCGTGATGACCCACGGCGGCACCATCGTCCTGCAGGAGCAGATGGACGTCGCGGCGGCCCTCGCCCTGATCGAGCGCGAGCGCTGCAGCGTGTACTACGGCACGCCCAACATCGCCCAGGCCCTGATCGAGCACCCGGAGCGGCCACGCCGCGACCTCTCCTCGCTGCGCACCGGCGCGGCCATCGGGGCGCCCACCGCCATGCAGATGGTGATGGACCTGGGCGCGCGCGAGATCTGCAACGTGTACGGTCTGACCGAGTGCTACGGCAACTGCTCGGTGACCGACGCGCACGATCCCGCCGAGATCCGGCGCACCACCGTGGGCTACCCACTGCCCGGCATGGAGATTCGCGTGGTGGACCGCGAGACCCGGCGGCCCCTGCCGCCGGGCGAGGTGGGCGAGATCCTCGTGCGCGGCCATCTCACGCCCGGCTACTATCGCGATCCCGAGCGGAACGCGGTGTCCTTCGATGCCGACGGGTTCCTGGTGACCGGCGATCTGGGATTCGTCGGCGACGACGGCCGGCTGCGCTTTCGCGGGCGGATCAAGGAAATGGTCAAGACCGGCGGCATCAACGTCGCTCCGCTCGAGGTCGAGGAGGTCCTGATGGGTCATCCCGCGGTGGAGCAGGCCTACGTGGTCGGCCTGCCGGATCCGCGGCGGGAGGAGATCCTCGTCGCGGTCGTGGTGCTGCGCCCGGACCAGCGGGCGGAGCCGGAGGCCCTGCGCGCGCTCTGCAAGGACGCCCTCGCCGCCTACAAGGTGCCGCAGGAGATCCACCTCGTCACGCGGGATGACTTGCCGGTCACCGGCACCGGCAAGGTCCAGAAGTTCCGGCTCGCCGAGCGGCTGGCGTCCGCGCGCGGCCCCGGACCGGCCTGAGACCGAGGCCCGAGACCGGGGCACATTATTTCCGGGCATCTTCTTCCCGGCTCGCTTCGGCGCGCTCCCCGCCGCGGGCGGGAGTCTCGCAATTCTGATGGGCTGCGAGTGGGCATGAGCCTTGCCACCTGTCGGCCGCATGGGGGACAGCATCGTCGGACCGATCCTCGAGCGCGACGGTGACCGCCTCCGGGTGGGCTCCGTGTCCCCGCTCTTCCTGCCGGTCGGCACCCGCTGCGACCTGCGGGTCGGCACCCTGGTCCGGGTGACGATCCGGCACCACGACGGTCGGGACGAGATCGCGTCCATCCAGCCACTTCCCGAACTCGCTTGAGCCGGGGTATTCCCAGACCCGTGCCCACGATCCGTCGACACGTCGTGCCTACCACCAAGGTGCTGCGCTGTAGCGACGTCATCTCGCGGTGCCCGGTGGTGATCGAGGGACCGAATGAGAAGGACGTGTTGGCCCGCGGCAAGGACCACGTGCGGGTGGATCACGGCATGCGGATCATCCCGGCCCCGATGCTGGCCCGGCTCCGGGGCGCCATCCACGACAAGAAGCGCCCGCGGTAGCGGGCTCAGGACGTCGCGCGTACGCCCGCGGCGGCGAGACGGGGAAAGACCACGTCGCGGAAGCCGGCGATCTCCCGGGCGGGCGGCGCGAAGGTCAGCAGCGGCATCAGGTAGAGGCTCCGCACTCCCAGCGCGGCCAGCTCGGTGATGCGCGCCGCGCACTGGGCCGCCGTGCCGATCAGTCCCATCGCCTCGCAGAGCTGGGCCACCACCTCGTCCGGCACGAAGGAGGTCGCGGCGATGGCCGCCTCCCAGTCGTGCGCGTGCGACAGATCCGGGTAGACCTTCCACACCGCGTCCGGCACCGTCAGGGGCGGCAGGCGCAGCCCCGCCGGCTCGAGCCAGTAGCCGCCCCAGCGCAGGATGCCCCAGTGCACCGCGGTCGGGCGCGCCTCGCGCAGCGCCTCGGCCGTCGTCGGCAGGGTGGCGGTGCGCACCGCCCAGATCACCTCGAGGTCGTCGACCCGGCGACCGGCGCGCTTCGCGCCGCGCTCGAGGTGCTCGAGCGCGCGGGCCACGATGCCGCGGTTGGCGCCGACCAGCAGCAGGGCGCCGTCGGCGATCTCGCCGGCCAGCTCGATCGCCTTCGGCCCGGAGGCGGCCATCAGCACCGGGATGCGCCGGCCACTGGCGTAGCCGAGGCGCCCGGTGCGGTCTCCGAATCGCGCGCCCTCCCCCGCGAGCAGCGTCTTCACGGTGCCGATGCACTCGCGCATCTCGTCGAGGCGGGCCGCCTTGCGACCGATGGTGCTGGCCGACGTGTAGCCGGTGCCGATCACGAACTTCACGCGTCCCGGCGCCAGCTCCTCCACGGTGGCGATCGCGGAGGCCAGCACCGAGGGATGGCGGGTGAACGGATTGGTGACCGCCGGGAACAGGGCGAGCCGTGAGGTGTGCGTGGCGGCCTGGCCGAGCGTGACGAAGGTGTCGCGGCTCAGGAGCTGGCTATCGAGGATGCCGGTGCCGTCGAAGCCGGCGGCCTCGATGGACTGGATCAGCCGCATCAGCTCCGGCATCGGCGCGGTGCCGGGCACCCGGATGTGGACCTGCACCGGCGCGGCCATCAGTCGTAGCTCGGCCGGCGCTTCTCGAGGAACGCGGCCACGCCTTCCTTGAAGTGCGCGCTGGCCCGGACGCGATCGCCCAGCTCCTGCTCCATCGGCTCCCGCGACCGCACGTGGTCGGCGATGGTGGCGCTGATCTGCCGCTTCACCGCCTGCACCGCGGACGGGCTGTGGGCCGCGATCTGGTCGGCCGTCTCCAGCGCCCAGTCCATCAGTCCCTCGGCGGGCACCACCCGGTTGATCAGACCCAGGCGCGCGGCCTCGGCGGCGTCGATCAGCCGCCCGGTGAGCAGCAGGTCCATCGCGTGCACGTGGCCGATCTGCTGGGGCAGCTTCACGGTGGCTCCGCCGAAGGGATAGATCGACCACTTCACCTCGGGCAGCCCGAAGCGGGCGTGGGGCGCGGCGGCGCGGATGTCGGTGGCGAGCAGCAGCTCCACGCCGCCGCCCACGCAGTCGCCGTTGACCGCGGCCACGATCGGCTTGGCGTACGCGTCGTATTTCAGCAGCGCGTGACTCACCACCCGCGCGGTCTCGACCGAGGCGCTCAGGTCGCCACTGACGTCGGCGCCCGCGCAGAACGCGCGGCTCCCCGCTCCGGTGAGCACGATGCACCGGCACGGGCCGCTCTCCAGCTCGTCCCATCGCCGGGCCAGCTCTCCCATCATGGCTCGCGTCATCGCGTTCAGCCGCGGCTGGTTGTCGATGGTGACGATCGCCACGTGCCGGCCGTGCGCGGTGACGCGGATCTCCACCGGCTCAGGCTCCCGGGACGACCACGATCTTGCCGTGCGCGCGGCGGTCGGTCAGGAGCTTGATCGCCTCCACGGTGCGCTCCAGCGGCAGGCGGTGGCTGATGCACGGCTTCAGCTTGCCCTCGGCGTACCAGCCCAGCAGCGCGTCCACCGAGCGGCGCAGCTTGTC
>DATFYA010000085.1 GCA_035315345.1 Candidatus Methylomirabilota bacterium | reverse complement strand
AGATTGGCGGACTGCCGGTACTGCCTATTGACTCCGGAACGATCGGCTTCGGATTCCCGGCCGACGTCATGCAGCGGCGGCAGACCATCACGAGCGACGTGCCAATGGATCCGCAGGTGTATCGTTCGGAGGGCGTGCGCTGGATCGTCGCCGCCGACGATAGCCGCTTCGTTCCGCCGGACCGGCTCACCACCTGGCGGCAGGACGGTGCAATCGTGGAAGTGCAGCGCTTCGGAGACGTCGCGATCTACGAGCTCCTGGCGACACCAGGACGCGTTCATGGTGGATCGTTGGCGAAGCCGCCCACAGACTCTTGACCGCAGAGCAAAAGGCTTGTGCGACGATGAGAGAGATGCCACTCGCAGGACGGCCCACGTGGAGGTGCCATGTCTACGACTAGCGACGATGCGCCCTGGATCCGCCGCCGAAAACTCTTCGAGCCTGAAGTCCAGGCGCGCGAGATCATAGCACCGCCCTCGGTGGACGCGGCGTCCCCCGCCGACGGACTCCTCCCGCCCACGCCCACGTCCGTCGAGGACTCCGGCCTCGACTTCGGCTTCCTGGTCGACCTCGCGCTCAAGACGGTCTATGCGGACACCAGCTGCACGACCCAGCGGGCCGCGGACCGACTGGCCCTGCCGCTCGGCATCGTGGATCTTCTCCTCCAGCATCTCTACCGGGAGCGCCACATCGAGATCCGCGAGACCATCGCGTCGCAGAACCGACGCTACGCCATGCTCGACCGCGGCTGGGAGCGGGTACGTCGCCTGCTCGATCTCAACGCCTACATCGGCGCCGCGCCCGTCTCCCTCGACGCGTACACCGCGATGGTGCGGCGACAGGAACAGCAGCGCGCGACCGTCACTCCCGCGGCCGTCCAGACCGCGTGCGCCGACCTGATCCTTCCGGACTCCACTCTCCACTTGCTCGGGGTGGCGGCAAACTCTCGGCGAAGCTTGTTCCTCACCGGGGCGCCCGGAAACGGCAAGACCTCGATCGCGCGAAGCCTTCACCAGGCCCTCCGCGGCGAGATCTGGATCCCCCAGGCCATCGAGGTCGATGGCCACGTCATCAACGTCTTCGATTCCCACAACCACGCGCCCGCCGACCCGCCGTCCGGTCCGTACGACCAGCGCTGGATCAAGATCCGGCGGCCGCTGGTGGTGGTCGGCGGCGAGCTCACGATCGAGAGCATGGATCTGAGCTACGATCCGAGCGTGAAGTTCTACGAGGCGCCCTTCCAGATGAAGTCGAATGGCGGCACCCTGCTCATCGACGACTTCGGCCGGCAACGGATCCAACCTCGCGACCTGTTCAACCGCTGGATCATCCCCCTCGAGAACCGGGTGGACTACCTCACCTTGCACACCGGCAAGAAGATTCAGGTCCCGTTCGAGCAGCTCCTGATCTTCGCCAGCAATCTTCACGCGGCGGACCTCGCGGAGGAGGCGTTCCTCCGGCGGCTCGGGTACCGTCTCGCCGCCGACTCACCGGGCGCCGAGACCTACGGCAGGATCTTCCGGCAGTATGTGGAGGCCCAGGGGCTCCGGTACGATCCCCGCCTCCTCGACGTGCTCCTCGCTCGCTACGCTCGGGAAGGCCGGGAGATGCGGGCCTGCCAGCCTCGGGATCTCGTCGACCGCTGCGCAGACATCTGCCGCTACGAGAACCGCCGGTTCATCCTGACCGCCGAGCTGCTCGAGCGGGCGTGGCGCTATTATTTCGGCGAGCACGAGCCGCACGCGTGACCCGGATCGGGTAGAAGCTACGCCCCAGCCATCGCCGATCCATCAGCTGACACTCCGGTAGCCGGCGAGTTCGGCACTTGCACGCACGGCCAGCAGCATGGTCATTCGCTCGCTCGGCTCATCGCTTCCCGAGATGCGTCGCCAGGCCAGCGCGCCGAGCGGCTGCAGCGACGCGCTGAGGCCGGTGCTGAACGTGTACTCGGCGAACCGCTCCCGGTGGCGGCGGTCGAAGTCCTCGAACGAGTGCGGCGGCAGCCCGCTGCGCTGCAGATTGACCAGGACGCGCCCGGCCAGCGCCGCCCGGATCGACGTCGTTTCGCGCCCGAAGCTGTAGGACAGCGCCAGGTCTCGCAGGAACCACTCGAACAGAACGCACTCGAGGAGGCACTCATCGGCCCTGGTCCGGGCGGGATGCGTCCCGACAAAGCCCTGCTCCGCGAGGCGAGTCAGCAGCACGTTGGTGCTCTCCACGATCGCATCGGCGATCGGGGCGGCCACACCCATCGCGGTCGTCTTCACCCGCGAGCGATGCCGCCAGGGGGGAACGAACCAGTCCACACTCGCCTCCGAACCAGCCCCACGTTCCGGTCCTATCGGCTGCGCTATCTTTCGTCGCCGACTCCGGTCAACGGACGCAAAGCGCTGATGACGACGTACCGCCGGCCCAGACCCCGGAGCGCCTGCAGCTCCGCGGTCGCGCGCATCGCGAGGAACATCGTCATCCGATCGCTGGGCTCGTCGGTGTCGGCGATCTGTAGCCAGGCCTCCTGCCCCAGGACCTGCAGTGAGATGCCCGCGCCGAGCGCGTTCCGGTACTCGTCGAAGCGCTCGCGATGAAGTCGGGCGAAATCCAGAAGCACCGCCGGGGAGAGCCCGCTTCGGTCCATGTCGCGCGTGAGCCGCTCGCCCAGCGCCTTGCGAATGACGTTGGTGTGTCGCCCGAGCTCGACGGCGACGATCACGTCCCTGAGGAACCACTCGAACAGGAGGCATTCGAGAATGCAGGCCTCGCTCTCGAAGCGCTTGCGATCGACGCGCGAGGCGGCCTGTTCGAGAAGGCGGACGCGGAGGAGGTTGGTGCTGCGGATGATGCCTTCCGAGAGGGCGGCCGCGACCCGGCCAGGTGTCGCCTTGACGCGTTGATCCTCGCGCCAGAGCCGATCAATCCATCGCATGGGGATCCCTCGCCGGAGCAGAACTCGCCTGCCGCTCGCGGCGGGATTATCGCAGGAGTCAACATGCGTGCGCCAGCGATACATCGGGGCGAGGAGGCATTGCGGGCTCCCTTGCGGGGCGCACCCGCTTCATCCACCGGTCGTCGGCGTGCTCACCGTGAAAAGGTTGCGCGGCCGGGCCCCGGACGAGACTCGGACGGGCTCAGTGCCCGCCCAGCCCCTCCGCCTCCAGGTACCGCTCGGCCTCGAGGGCCGCCATGCACCCGGTGCCCGCCGCGGTGACGGCCTGGCGGAAGGTGAAGTCCTGCACGTCGCCCGCCGCGAAGACGCCGGGCACCGAGGTCTGGGTGGTCCCCGGCGTCACCTTGATGTACTCGTTCGGATGCAGCTCCACCTGCCCCTTGAACAGCGCGGTGTTCGGCTGGTGCCCGATCGCCACGAAGAGCCCGTCGACCTGCGCCTCCCAGGTCGCGCCGGTCTTGAGGTTCTTGAGCCGGACCTGGGTGACCTTGCCCGCGGCCGGGTCCAGCACGTCCTCGACCACCGTGTCCCAGATGAACGAGATCTTCGGGTTCTTGAACGCGCGCTCCTGCATGATCTTGGACGCGCGGAGCGCATCGCGCCGGTGCACGACGTCGACCTTGCGGCCGAGCCGGGAGAGATACAGGGCCTCCTCGATGGCGGAGTCGCCGCCCCCGACCACCATGATGTTCTGGTTCTTGAAGAAGAAGCCGTCGCAGGTGGCGCAGGTCGAGACGCCGCGGCCCATCAGGGTCGACTCGTTGGGCAGGCCCATGAGCTTGGCCGAGGCGCCGGTGGCGATGATGACGGTGTGCGCCTCGATGGTGACGTCGCCGCCGGTCACCCGGAACGGCCGCCGGCTCAGATCCACCTCGGTCGCGTCGTCACCGATCATCTCGGTCCCGAAGCGCTCGGCCTGCTTCTGGAACGTCTCCATGAGCGGGGGGCCGTCGATGCCCTCGACGAAGCCCGGATAGTTCTCCACCAGCGTGGTCAGCATGAGCTGGCCGCCGGACTGGATGCCCGTGAACATGACGGGGGCGAGGTTGGCCCGCGCCGCATAGATGGCCGCGGTGTAGCCGGCCGGACCCGATCCGATGATGACGACCTTGCGTGTCGTGGCCACGTGTTCCTCCTGGTCTCTGTCCCCGCCCCGCTTTGGATGCGCCGCGGGGGCTACGGGATGCCGAGTATAGCCCGGAGCTCCTCGAGATCGCGGATCTCGAAGTCGGGGGGCTGCATGTCGGTCGGGAGCGCGGCGGCGTCACGATTGATCCACGCGGTCGGCATGCCCACCGCCCGGGCGCCGAGCACGTCGATGTCGGCCCGGTCGCCCACGAACAGGGCCTCGGCCGGGCGCAGGCCCAGATGCTGGAGCGCGGTCTCGAAGATGATCGGCTTGGGCTTGCGCCAGCCGATCTCGTCGGAGATGACGATGGTCTCGAAGTGGTGCGCGATCTCCTCGCGCTCCAGGATCGTCCGGCAGGTCGGCGAGTAATCGAAGTTGGACACGACCCCGAGTCGGTAGCGCTGTCCCATCTCGCGCAGCAGCGCGGCGTGGTGGCTCGGACACTCGACGACCCGGGAGAGCTCGCGCATGTGGGTGGCCAGCAGCCGCTCCCGCGCCTCGGCGGGCAGCCGCCCCGGCGGGAAGCCCAGGCGTCCGAACAGCATGTCGAACCGCTGGGGGGCCGTCACCTCCCGGTGCGCCTCCGCCCGAATGCGCTCGGCCTCCTGCCAGCTCCAGAAGAGCGCGTCCACGAACGCGGGCAGCTCGACCGCGGGCGCGTAGTCCCGGAAGGCGGCGTGGAGGCGGCCGGCGGTCGTGTGGATCGTTCGACCGTTGACCGAGATCTCCGGGAGCCGGTCCCGATGGAACAGGACGAGCGTATCGAACAGGTCGAAGAGGACGGCGCGGTAGCTCACGGCAACGGCTTCCGGTTGGCGTAGCCTTCGTGCATCCCGTGCCAGAACAGGACCGCGTCCTCGCCGAGCTTCCAGCACAGGTTCACCGTCGCCCCGCCGGTCTCCGCGGGGCCCCGGCCGGGAAAGTCCACCAGCCCCATCTCGAGGTCCTTGGTGACGCCGCCCATGCCCGCGATCTCCTGCAGGAGCTGGCGCACCTCGA
Source organism: Candidatus Methylomirabilota bacterium (assembly GCA_035315345.1). Classification (NCBI taxonomy): domain Bacteria; phylum Methylomirabilota (SeqCode); species Candidatus Methylomirabilota bacterium. The sequence goes on along the minus strand of DATFYA010000085.1, from coordinate 72,273 downwards.
TGCCGAGCCCGTCCAGGCGCTCGGCGCGTGCTTTCCACTCCCGCGAATCGATGCGCTCGCCGCCCGAGGCGGCCACCCGCGCGCGGTCCTCCCGCAGGCGCTCCTGGAGCGCCAACGCCTGGCGATGACGCTCCTGGGCCGCCTCCACCAGCTCGGTGAGCCGTGGGATCAACCGGTTGACCTCCGCGGGGGTGAAGAGCCGCTCGCTCATGGCGCCTCCACGAAGATCGCGTGCACTTCCTTGGGCCCGTGCACACCCCGGGTCAGCGTGAGCTCGATGTCGGCGGTGCGCGAGGGGCCGGTGATGAAGTTGATCATCGCCCCCGAGGTGGGCTGGTCGGCATCGGCGTGAATGGCCTCCAGCATCACGCCCACCTGCTCCAGGGTCTCGAGCAGGCGGTCGCGCCCGAAGACCGCCACGTGGACGTCGGGCAGCAGCGAGGTCGAGCGCGGCCGGCCCGCCCCGGACCGGAGGATCAGGGTGCCGGTCTCGGCCAGCACGAAGTCGGCGCCGGTGACCCCGATCTGCGCGGCGGCCGCCTCGGCCCGGTGCCGCTCGCGGGCCGCCTCGTCCTCCTGCCCGGCCGCCACCGCCGCCACCGCGAGCCCCTCGCGCGACAACGCCGGTGCGGGATCGAAGCCGAGCGCCCCGGGATCCCAGGTCACCACGCGGCCGGCTCCGCGCTCGCGGGCGATCGCGGCGATGACCGCCGGTACCGCCGCGAGCGTGGGCACGCGATGGAACACGCCGGCGACCCGCTCGAACTCCTCGCGGAAGCGATCGAGCGCCTGGGGCCAACGCTCGGCCAGCTCCCGCCGGATCGCGTCGGCGGCGGCGCTCGGGTGCGCGGGCCGCGGCGCGGTGGCGGCCGCGAATTGCCCGGGCGCCTTCGCCACCTCGCGGCGGATGCGGGCGAGGAAATCGGCGCGGGCGGTCATGCGAGCGCCTTCATCTAGCGAAGATCCTTCCAGCGCTCCCGGAACGTCCGCGACGCCACCGGCGGCAGGTCGCGGGTGCGCGTCCAGCGGGCGAAGAGCAGCGGCAGCCCGCGCAGCCGGCCTCCCCGGACGAACGGCGTCTGCAGCAGCCGCCCGGCGCGGGTGGAGGCGCGGAAGGCGGTCTCGGACATGAGCAGGCGTCGGAACGCCCGGAACGCCACGCGCTCGCTCCACGGGGCGATCTTCTCGCGGTCGAGGTGCTCTCGCAGCTCGATGAGCATCCGCGGGATGTCGATGCGCACCGGGCAGACGTCCTTGCACGCCCCGCACAGCGACGAGGCGTGCGCCAGCTCGCGGACCGACTCGTTGCCCTTGAGCATCGCGGTGAGCAGGATGCCGATCGGCCCGGGATACGTGTGGCCATAGGCGTGGCCGCCGATCTGGCGGTACACCGGGCAGACGTTGAGGCAAGCCCCGCAGCGCAGGCAGTAGAGCGCCTCGCGGAGCGTGGAGGCGATCTGGCGCGACCGCCCGATGTCGAGCAGGATCAGGTGGAGCTCCTCCGGGCCCTCCAGCTCCCCCGCCCGCCGGGGGCCGCGCACGAGGGTGGTGTACGAGGAGAGCTTCTGGCCGGTCGCGCTCCGCGCCAGGATGGCCAGGAACACCACCAGGTCGCTCATCGAGGGGATCACCTTCTCGATCCCCATGAGCGCCACGTGGATGCGCGGCAGCGAGGTCACCATCCGGCCGTTGCCCTCGTTGGTGACGAGCACCACGGTGCCGGTCTCGGCCACCGCGAAGTTGGCCCCGGTGATCCCCATGTCGGCCTGGAGGAACTTCTCGCGCAGGGCCCGTCGCGCCACCGCGGTGAGGACCTCCGGATCGGCGGGAAACTCCCCGCGCAGCTCGCGCGAGAACAGCTCGGCGACCTGCCCCCTGGTCTTGTGGATCGCCGGCGCGATGATGTGCGACGGCTTCTCGTGGGCGAGCTGGATGATGTACTCGCCCAGGTCGGTCTCGACCGGCGTCACTCCCGCGTGCTCGAGCGCCTCGTTGAGGTCGATCTCCTCGGTGGCCATGGACTTCGACTTCACCGCCATGCGGACGCCGCGCTCGCGGGCCAGGCGCAACACGATCTCGCGCGCCTCGTCGGCGGTGGTCGCCCAGTGCACGACGCCACCCAGCCGCTCCACGTTGTCGGCCAGCCGCTCCAGATGCGCGTCCAGACGCTGGAGCGTCGCCTCCTTGATGGCCCGCGCCCGGTCCCGCAGGGCCTCGCCCTGCGGGAAGCCCGCGAACGACTCGCGGCGCAGGTCGATGAACTTGGTGGTGGCGATGGTGAGCGCTTCCTGCAGAAAGGCGTCCTTGAGCGCCGCGCCCGCGCGCTCCGGGAACGGGGTCCGCAGCGCGGGATCGCTCACGCGTCGCCCTCGCCGGCCAGCACCTGAGCCAGGTGCACCGCCTTCACCCGCGAGCCGCGACGGGTGAGCCCGCCTCCCATCTGCATGAGGCAGCCGGCGTCGCAGGCCACCAGGCAGCGCGCGCCGGTGCTCTCCACGTTCGCGAGCTTCTTGTCCAGGATGGCGCTGGACACCTCGGGCAGGCGGACCGAGAAGGAGCCGCCGAAGCCGCAGCACTGATCGGCGCCGGGCAGCTCGACCAGCTCCACGCCGGGCACGCCCCGCAGCAGGACCCGGGGCGAGGACGATTCGCCGAGCCCGCGCAGGAGGTGGCAGGAGTCGTGATACGTCACCTTCCCGGCGAACGACGACTCGATACGCGTGATCCCGAGCACCTCCACGATGAACTGCGACAGCTCCCGGGTGCGGCGCGCGAGCGACTCCGCGGCGGCGCGCAGGGCCGGATCGTGCTTCAGCAGGCCCGGGTACTCCGCCTTGACCATCCACGCGCAGGAGCCGGACGGCACCACCACGTGCTCGGCCCGCTCGAACAGCTTCACGGTCCGGGCCGCGACCTCGGCCGCGTCATGGTGATAGCCCGAGTTGAAGAGCGGCATCCCGCAGCAGGTCTGCGCCTCCGGGAAGTCCAGCTCGACGCCGAGACCGCGCAGGAGCCGGACCATCGCCACGCCGACCTCGGGGAAGAAGACGTCCCCCAGGCAGGTGATCATCAGCGAAGCCCGGACGGAACCGGCCACCGGCGGCTACCGCGCCTCGCGCTTCACGTGGGCGGGCGGCGGCGCCACCACCACGAGCACCAGCAGCACCGCGGTGCCGTCGTTGACCAGCCCGTGGTCGACGCCCGCCGCGGCCACGACCGCCTCGCCGGGCTCGAGGCGCTCGTCGACGCCGCCGACCGAGAAGCGCCCGCTCCCCTCGATCACGTAGTAGATCTTGTCCTCGCCCTCGTGCCGGTGCGGCGACTGCGACTGGCCCGGCGCGACGCAGTAGAGATCCAGCTGCGTGCGCGCGGTGGACGAAAGCCCGATCCTGGCCATCTTGTCGGCGGCCACCTTCACATGGTCCCGGACCCGGATCTTCATCGCTCCTCCAGGGCTCGAGCCAGAAGGGTCACCGGGTGGACCACCTCCACCGGCAGGCCCTGGGCCCGGCAGTGCTGGGCGATCTGCATGAGACATCCCGGATTGCCCGCGGCGACGACCCGCGCGCCGGTCTCCCGGACGCGTGCCGCCTTCCCGCGGCCCAGCTCGCCGGCCATCTCGGGCTCGAGCAGGTTGTAGATGCCGGCGCTCCCGCAGCAGAGATCGGCGTCGGGCAGGTCGACCAGGGTGAGCCCGGGGATGCGGCGCAGCAGCTCGCGCGGCTCGGCGCGGACTCGCTGGCCGTGAGCGAGATGGCAGGCGTCGTGGTACGTGACCGTCTCGCGCAGCGGCCGGAGCGGCAGCTCGCAGTCGACCAGCACCTCGGAGATGTCGCGCACGCGCTCCGAGAAGCGCCGGGCCGTCTCGTCGGGCATCCAGTGGCCGTATTCCTTCATGGCCGAGCCGCAGCCGGCTGCGTTCACCACCACGACGTCCACGTCCTCGAACGCGGGCATCAGCCGCCGCGCCATCGCGCGGAGCTCGTCGATGCGGCCGGCGTGCAGGTGCAGCGCCCCGCAGCACTCCTGTCCTCGCGGCACCACCACCTCATACCCCGCCGCGGCCAGCAGTCGCACCGTATCGGCGTTGACGTCGGGATAGAAGAACCGCTGGGCGCAGCCGAGCAGCACGCCGGCGCGCCCGCGCGCCCGCGCACCGCGCGCGGCCGTCCGCTCGGGCGGAAGCGGCGTGGCCGCCGGCAGAGGGGGCAGCAGGGCTTCCATCGTGCGCAGGCTCTCGAAGGGCGCCAGGAGGCCGAGCCCGCGCACCAGCGCCTGCAGGCGCGAGCGCTGATACAGCCGCAACCCCCGTAGCATCGGCCCGAGCCGGCGCGGGTGCGGGAAGACGCCCAGCAGGAAGCGCAGGAGCTTCGAGTCCCGCTCCGGCGCGACGACGCCCCGCCGCTCGAGCTGGCCGCGCGTGGCCTCGAGCAGCTGACCGAAGGGCACGCCGGACGGACAGGCCGTCTCGCACGCTCGACAGCCCAGGCAGAGGTCGAGGTGGCGGGCCATCGTCGGGGTGAGACCGATCCGGTCCTCGGCGGCCGCGCGCATGAGATAGACGCGACCGCGCGGCGAATCCATCTCCTCGCCGAGCACCCGATAGGTGGGGCACTGAGGCAGGCAGATGCCGCAATGCACGCAGGCGCGCAGGCCGTCCATGGACGGGACGTCCTGGGCGTCGAAGGCACCCAGCCGTGCGATGTCGGGACTCACAACCCGCCCACGAAGCGGCCGGGGCTCAGCACATCCCCCGGATCGAACTCACCCTTGATCCGCTTCATTATTGTCAGCAAGTCAAGATTGATAGACCCCCAGGCTTCACACTCCGACTTAAGCCGAGCTGGGCCGCGCTCGACCACGAGGCTGCCCCCCTCGGCCTCGATCGCCTGCCGCAGCGGCAGCAGCATCTCCCGCCCGAGTCGACCCCCGTCCTCGGCCTCCAGCGAGACCTGGAGCACTCCGTGCCCGGGCTGACCGAGCAGGGCGATCTCGGCGCCGACCCGCGCGGCGAGGGACCGAGCCTGCGCGGCCCAGTCCAGCAGCCGTCGAGGCTCGAAGGCGGCGCGCAGCAGGATCGAGCCGGCCACCGCGGGGCCGAGGCCCGACCAGATCGACTCCGCCAGCAGATCGCGGCGGCCTCCGTGGCCCGCGGCGAGCTGTGCGAGCGTCCCGCCCTGCGCCTGCACCGCCTCGGCGACGCTGCTGATGGAGACCAGCAGGGCGATCGGATCCGGGGTCAGGCCCACCGCGCGAAGGGCGCCGACGTCGAGCAGCGCGACCCGATCCGGCTGGAGCGGAGAGTCCAGCAGCGCGGCCAGGAAGTCTCGCGCAGCCTCCGCCGACGAGAATCCCAGCTGCCAGGAGCGCGACTCGGGCGGCATCGGATGAAGCCGCAGCGTGGCCTCCACCAGCACGCCCAGCGTCCCGAGCGAGCCGACCAGCAGCTTGGGCACGTCGTAGCCGGTGACCGACTTCACCACCTTGGCCCCACCCCACGTGATCGTGCCATCGGCCTGGACGAAGCGGGCGCCGAGCAGGAGATCTCGCCCGGTGCCGTAGCGGAAGCGCCGGGGGCCGCTGGCGTGAGCGGCCAGTACCCCGCCGATCGTGCGTGGCTCGCCGCCGGGCGGATCGAGCGCGAGCATCTGGCGGTGCGAGGCCAGCTGCGCGGCGAGTGCACCGAGGGTCAGCCCGGCCTCCACGGTGGCCACCATGTCCTCGGGCACGTAGTCGCGCACCGCGGTCAGCCGCCCGAGCTCCAGCACCAGATCGAGCCGCCGCGGTGGATTGCCGAGCCCCAGGCCGGTGCCCGCGCCGCGGGGAACCACCGCCAGCTTCTCGGCGGTGGCGAGGGCGAGCACGCGGCTGACCTCGTCCGCGGCGCCCGGGCGCACCACCGCGGACGGGACCATGCCGTCCACCGCGTAGGGCACCAGCGCGCCCGGATCGCGCAGCACGTGGGCGGCGCCCGCGATGTCGAGCAGGGCGTGGTGCAGCGCCGGGGCGGAGACGGCCACGCTCAGATCCAGGTGCCGGTGGGCAGCGGGCGCGCGGCGGGGCGAAAGCCCTCCCCGCACGCCGGGTGCGACGGCAGGAGCTTGCCGGGATTCATGATCGAGTCCGGGTCGAACGCGCGACGCAGCCGAGCCATGAAGTTGAGATCGGCCTCCGCGAACTGCAGCGGCAGGCTCTCGCACTTGTCGAGGCCCACCCCGTGCTCGCCGGTGACGCTGCCGCCGAGGCGGAGGCAGGCATGCAGCAGGTCCTCGTTGGCGTGCTTGGCCCGCTCGAGGTCGCCGGGCTTCCGGTCGTCGTAGCAGATGAGCGGATGCAGGTTGCCGTCGCCGGCGTGGAAGACGTTGGCGATGACCACCCCGTGTCGCGCGCCGATCGCCTGCAGCTCGCGCATGATCTCGGGGAGCCGGGAGCGCGGCACCACCGCGTCCTGGAGCAGCCAGTTGGGCGTGAGCCGGCCGAACACGCCGGCCGCCTCCTTCCGTCCCTTCCAGAGCAGCGCGCGCTCCGCCTCGCTGCGCGCGATCCGGATCTCGAGCGCCAGGTGGTCTCGACAGATCGCCTCGATCGGCGCCGCCTGCGCCTCGATCTCCGCGGCGGGGCCGTCCAGCTCGATGAGCAGCACCGCGCCGGCTCCCTTCGGATAACCCGCGTGGATCCCCTCCTCGATGGCCCGGATCACGACCTCGTCGAGCATCTCGAGGGCCGCCGGGATGATGCCGGCCCGGATGATCGCGGAGACCGTCTCGGAGGCGTCCTCGATGGTGGGGAACGACGCGAGGATGGTCTTCACCGATTCCGGCAGGTGGGTGAGCCGCACGATCACTCCGGTGATCAGTCCGAGCGTGCCCTCGGCGCCCACCATCACCCCGGTCAGATCGTAGCCGGGCCGCTCGTGCGTCTTGCCGCCCAGCCGCACCAGCTCCCCCGCCCCCGTGACGACCTCGAGGCCCAGGACGTGGTTGACGGTGATGCCGTACTTGAGGCAGTGCGGGCCACCGGCATTGGTCGACGCGTTGCCTCCGATGGAGGACACCATCTGGCTCGACGGATCCGGGGCGAAGAAGTAGCCGCCCTCCCGCGTGGCCTGGCTCAGCCACAGATTGATGAGCCCGGGCTGCACGGTGGCGCAGCGGTTCGGGAAGTCGAGCTCCACGATGCGGTTCATCCGCGTCATCGAGACCATGACCCCGCCCGCGGACGCCATCGCGCCGCCGATGAGCCCGGTGCCCGAGCCTCGCGGCACGACCGGGACCCGCTCCCGGCGGCACAGGCGCACCACCGCGGCCACCTGCTCCGCGGACTCGGGCAGTACCACCGCTTCGGGCGCGCCCTTGTAGAACGTGTGCATGTCGCACTCGTAGGTGAGCAACCCCTCGCGGGAGAGGACGAGGCCGCGGGAGCCGAGGATGGCTTCCAGCTCGCGGAGGACCCGGGGACTCAGGGGCATGGCGGGAATGTCACCGGCTCAGAAAATACCACCGGCCCTCGTCGAGAGGGCCGGTGATCTTCAAGCGGGCGGCGGGGCGCCGGATCAGCCGATCTTCCAGGTGTCACCCGACATGAGGAGCTTGGCGATGTCGCCGGGGCCGCGCTCCGAGACGACCTTCTGCTCCTGGTCGACCAGGATCTCCTCGTAGGTCGCCTCGCCGGTCTTGTTGGCGAGGACCCCGAGCGGGATCGGATAGTCGGGCGCCCAGAGCTGCGCCAGCACCAGGGCGGTGCCCCCGTCGGTCTCGTCGTGGACCCAGAGGGCGCTGTCCGCCACGTCCTTCACCTTCACGACCTTGGGCTTGACGCCTTCCAGCACGAGCCCGCGGCGGTCGTCCGGCGGGCCCCACACCAGCGGCTTGCCGTGCTCGAGCCGCAGCTCGTGGAGGACTTTCGACTCCCGGTCGTACAGGACGCTCCAGGCCATGTCGTTGTACACGTTGCAGTTCTGAAGGACCTCCACGAACGCGGCGCCCTTGTGGGCGGCCGCCCGCTTGAGCGTCTCCTCCATGTGGCCCACGTTGCGGTCCACCGTGCGGCCCACGAAGGTCGCGCCGGCGGCGAGCGCGAACGAGCAGGGGCTCAGGGGCCGATCGGCCGAGCCGACCGGCGTGGACTTGGTCACCTTCCCCAGCTCGCTGGTCGGCGAGTACTGCCCCTTCGTCAGGCCGTAGATCCGGTTGTTGAAGAGGATGATGGTGACGTCCACGTTTCGGCGCAGCACGTGGAGGAGATGGTTGCCGCCGATGCTCAGGCCGTCGCCGTCACCGGTGATCACGAAGATCTTCAGCTCCGGCCGCGCCAGCTTCAGTCCGGTCGCGATGGCGGGCGCCCGGCCGTGGATGGTGTGAAAGCCGTAGGTGTTCATGTAGTACGGGAAGCGGCTCGAGCAGCCGATGCCCGAGATGAACACGATGTCCTCCCGGGGAATCCCCAGGTCGGGCATCATCTTCTGCACCGCGCTCAGGATCGCGTAGTCCCCGCAGCCGGGGCACCAGCGCACGTCCTGGTCGGACTCGAAGTCCTTCTTCGTGTACTTCGGGGTCGCTCCGGGCGCTCCAGTGGCAGGGCTCACCGCTTGGCCTCCAGCAGTTGGTTGATCGCTTCGTAGATCTCCTGGCTCGCGAGCGGCAGGCCGCGCACCCGGTTGAATCCCACCGCGTCGACCAGGTACTCGGCTCTCAGGATCCGCACCAGCTGCCCGCTGTTGATCTCGGGCACCAGCACCCGACGATACTGACGCAGGATGTGGCCGAGATCCGGGGGCAGCGGATTCAGGTAGCGCAGGTGGACCGAGGCCACCGCCTTGCCCTCGCCCTGCGCCTCCTCGACCGCCGCGGTGATCGCGCCGTAGGTCCCGCCCCAGCCGACCACCAGCACCTCGCCGGCGGCGGGGCCGTTGATCGAGAGCGGCGCGATCTCCTGGGCCACCCGCCGCACCTTCTCGGCGCGGGTGCGGACCATGTGGTCGTGATTCTCGGGATCGTAGGAGATGTTGCCGGTCACGTCCTGCTTCTCGATGCCGCCGATACGATGCTCCAGGCCGGGAGTCCCCGGACGCACCCACGGCCGCGACAGGGTCGCCGGATCGCGCAGGTACGGGAAGAACCCCTCGCGCTCGGTCCGGAACTCGAGCGGGATGTCGGGCAAGCTCTTCGGGTCCGGGATCAGCCAGGGCTCCGAGCCGTTGGCCAGATATCCGTCGGAGAGCACCATCACCGGCACCATGTACTTGACGGCCAGCCGCACCGCCTCGTAGGCGATGTAGAAGCAATCGCCCGGCGTGGCCGGAGCGATCACCACGACTGGTGATTCGCTGTTGCGACCATAGAGGGCCTGCATCAGGTCGGCCTGCTCGGTCTTGGTGGGCAGCCCGGTGCTGGGGCCACCGCGCTGGATGTCGAAGACCACCAGCGGCAGCTCCGCGGTGACCGCGAGGCCGATCGCCTCGCCCTTGAGCGCGATGCCGGGACCGCTCGAGGCGGTCACGCCGATGCAGCCGCCAAACGAGGCCCCGATCGCCGCGGTGGCCGCCGCGATCTCGTCCTCGGCCTGGAAGGTGCGGATCCGGAACCGCTTGTGCAGCGCCAGCTCGTGCAGGATGTCGCTGGCCGGCGTGATCGGATACGCCCCGAAGATCACCGGGATCTTGGTGCGCTCCGCCGCCGCGAGCAGGCCCCAGGCCAGCGCCCGGTTGCCGGTCATGCTGCGGTAGACGCCGGGCGCCATCTCGGCCGGCTCGACGCCGTAGTGCTCGGCGAACATCTCGGCGGTCTCGCCGAAGGCGTGGCCGGCCTTGAGCGCGCGGATGTTGGCCTCGACGAACTCGGGGCGCTTGGCGAAGCGCTTCTGGATCGCATCCAGGGTCGGCTCGAGCGGGCGCGTGTAGATCCACGACACGAGGCCGAGCGCGAAGAAGTTCTTGCAGCGGTCCTTCTCTTTCGCGTTCAGCGGCAGGTCATCGAGCGCCTTCTTGGTCAGGCCGGCGATGTCGACCTGATGCAGCCGGTACTTCTCGCCGAGCGCGGGATCCTCGAGCGGGCTCGTGGCGTAGCCCGCCTTCTCGAGGTTGCGCTGGTCGAAGGCGGCCGGGTTGACGATCAGCAGGCCGCCCGGCTTGAGGTCGGGCAGGTGCACCTTGAAGGCGGCGGGGTTCATGACCACCAGCGCGTCCAGCTGGTCGCCCGGGGTGTACACGCGCTGGCTGCCGAACTGGAGCTGGAAGCTCGACACTCCGAACAGCGTCCCGGCGGGGGCCCGGATCTCGGCCGGGAAGTTCGGCAGCGTCGAGATGTCGTTGCCCGCCCACGCCGCCTCGGTCGTGAACTGCTCGCCCGTCACCTGCATGCCATCACCGGAGTCTCCCGCGAAGCGGATCACGGCACGCGTGAGAGTGCGGCGAGGCTTCTTCGCAACCGGCGTGGCGACGCTGTCACTCATCTCTAGATATCCTTTCGGCGGTCAGCATCCAGGCGGAGTGGCTCCGGTCATCCACGGCTCGGAAACCCGCGATCAGAGGCGTGACACTCCCAGGTCATGCTACCCAAATGCCTGAATAGAAGCAAGGTTATCGCTTAGAGCTCGAGCAGCTCCATCTTCGGTGACCGCGTGAGGTTCCGACAGCCGGCGGCCTCGACCAGGACCATGTCCTCGATGCGCACCGCCCCTTTCCCGGGGTAGTACAACCCGGGCTCGACGGTCACCACGTGGCCGGTCCGGAGCTCGTAGTCGAGCCGGCTGATCCGCGGCAGCTCGTGGATGTCCAGCCCGACGCCGTGACCCGTGCCGTGAAAGAACCCCTGGTTGCGCCCGTTGACCACCCCGGTCATGTAACCGCGTGACTCCAGGGTCCGGTTCACCTCGGCGTGGATGGCCCCGCCGGAGGCGCCGTTCTTGATCAGCTCGATGCCCCGCAGCTGGCTCGCCAGCACCGCGTCGTAGAGCCGGCGGAGCTCGTCGGACGCCCTGCCCTTGACGACCGTGCGGGTCATGTCCGCGTAGTAGCGGCTGGTCGACGAGCGCGGAAAGATGTCGAAGATGATGCCCTCGTTGGGACGGATCGGTCCGGTACCCTGATTGTGCGGGTCGACGCCCTGGTCGCCGCAGGCGATGATCGTGTGCTCGGCGATGCAGTCGTTCTCCATCAGCGAGACGTTCACCGTCTTCTTGAGATCCTCCGAGGTGAGCGGACGGCCCTTGTAGAGCACCTGGTCGCCCCGGATGACGCTCTCCCGCAGCACCTGCAGCGCGGCCTCGAGCGCGGTTTCGGTGTGGCGCTGGGTCTCCTCGATCGCCGCGACCTCCTCCGGAGTCTTGACGAGGCGCTCGGGCAGGAACGGGCTGGGCCGCGGGGTGACCGTGACGCCCCGCTCGCGAAGCCGGTCGGCCAGCTCGAGCGGAAAGTCCCCGGGCACTTCGACCGCCTTCACCCCGTAGTCCTCGAGCAGCAGGCTGACCGTGTCGGTCAGTTTTGGCTGGGGCCAGCGCTGGCGCGCCTTGGCGTCCCACTCCGAGAGGGAGAGCACCTCGTCCACTCGAGCCTGGGCCCGGGCCCGGTCGACCTCGAGGTCGGACATGACCAGGATCCGGCGCCCGTCGACCTGCAGGTAGACGAAGGCGTCGGGGGCCAGGAAGCGGCACGCGTAGTAGAGATTCGAGTCGGCCTCGCTGGCCGCGATGATCAAGGACGCGGCAGCGTCGGGCGGCGGCGCCGGGTGCGGGGTCATGTCATCTCTCCTCGGCGGCGCGCGGAGTGGACGCGCGGACCGCTCACGTGGACTACGGTACCACGGCCAGGACGCGGCGGCCGGGCCTCACGGCACCGCGTCGCCGGCGTGCTGGAGCTGCTCGATGAAGCGGGCGACCACCGGCGTCAAGCGTCGTCCGCGTCGATGGATGATGCCGACCGGCCGCACCAGGCTGGGGAGTCCCAGCGGCACCACCGCCAACGTGCGCATCTCGGATTCTTTCAGCACGGTGGGCCGGGGCAGGATGCTCACTCCCGAGTTGATGCCGATGGCCTGCTTGATCGTCTCGACGTTGTCGAACTGCATCACCACGTCGACGGCGACCTCCTGCTGCCTGAGCGCCCGGTCGATGGCGCGGCGGATGGGCAGATCGCGATCGAAGGCCACGAACTTCTCGCCGTGCAGCTCCGAGGGTGCCACCGAGCGGCGGCGAGCCAGGCGGTGCGAGGGGTGCGCCACCAGCACCATCGGCTCGGAGCGGAGGGGCAGCACGCTGATGGATCGCGACGCGGTCGGGTAGGACAGGATGCCCACGTCGGCTTCGTCCTCCAGGACCGCCTCGACCACCTTGTGCGGATGCAGGCACTCCAGCCGCACGCGGGCCTGCGGGTACGCGGACATGAACGGCTGCATGTGGCGGCTCATGTCGTGCAGCCCCACCGAGTAGATGGCGGCCACCCGCACCGTCCCCTCCACCCGCTCCCGCGAGGCGGCGAGATCGGCCCGCGCCTTTTCGAATCCCTGGAGCAACGCCCGGCAGGCGTCGTAGAAGGCGCGGCCCTGGTCGGTGGGCAGGAGCGGACGGCGGGAGCGGTCGAGCAGCGCGGCGTCGAGCTCGGCCTCCAGCTGCTGGATGGCCTGGCTCGCCGCGGACTGCGAGACGGTATTGGCGGCGGCCCCGCGGGAGATGCTGCGCAGCCGGACCACGTCGCAGTAGAGCTGCAGCGTCTCGAGGTTCACGGCCCCGACCGTACCACTATTAGCAACGCTAATGTCATGTTTTTTTACTTAGTGCTTGGCTAATGGTCGTTCTCCGTGTAGTGTTCCGGGACAAGTTCGGGCCGGTCGACGACGACGTCGAGGCGAGGAACACGGAGTCGGGACCCCGGCGAAGCGGTCGGGGTGGAGAGCGAGATGAGCGAGCCGAAGCAGGAGACACCGGGGATGCCCCCCGCGCAGGGCCTCTACGATCCGGCGCACGAGCACGACGCCTGCGGGGTCGGGTTCGTGGTCGACATCAAGGGCCGCAAGTCGCACGCGATCGTGACCCAGGCCCTCACGGTGCTGAAGAACCTCCTGCACCGCGGGGCGTGCGGCTGCGAGGTGAACACCGGGGACGGCGCGGGCATCCTCATCCAGATGCCGCATCGGTTCCTCGAGCGCGAGTGCGGCACGCTGGGCATCACCCTGCCGGCTCCCGGCCACTACGGCGCCGGCCTCGTGTTCCTGCCTCGCGACGGCGGCGATCGGGCGGCCTGTCGGGCCGTGCTCGAGCGGATCGCGGTGGAGGAAGGCCAGATCCCGCTGGGCTGGCGGCCGGTCCCCACCGACTCCTCGCCGATCGGGCCCAGCGCGCGGTCGGTGGAGCCGCGGTTCGAGCAGGTGTTCATCGCCCGCGGAGCCGGCGTGCCCGACCGGGCCACGTTCGAGCGCAAGCTCTACGTGATCCGCAAGCGCGCCGAGCACGCGGTGCGCAACGGCGACCTCCGCGAGCGCAGCTTCTTCTACCTGCCGAGCCTCTCCGCCAATACCCTCATCTACAAGGGCATGCTCTCGGCCGATCAGATCGAGGGCATGTTCCCGGACGTGATGGACCCGCTGGTGGAGTCGGCGCTCGCCCTCGTGCACCAGCGCTTCTCCACGAACACCTTCCCGTCGTGGCCGCTCGCCCACCCCTACCGGTTCATCGCGCACAACGGCGAGATCAACACCCTGCGGGGCAACATCAACTGGATGCGCGCGCGCGAGTCGCTGTGCCACGCAGCGCTGCTGGGCGAGGATCTCAAGAAGATCGTGCCCATCGTGGTGGAGGGCGGGAGCGACTCCGCGGTCTTCGACAACGTGCTCGAGTTCCTGGTCATGGCCGGGCGGCCCCTGCCGCTGGCGGTGCTCATGATGATCCCGGAGGCGTGGAGCGGGCACGAGTCCATGAGCGAGGAGCGGAAGGCCTTCTACGAGTACCACGGCTGCCTGATGGAGCCGTGGGACGGGCCGGCCTCCATCGCCTTCACCGACGGCACCGTGATCGGGGCGGTGCTCGATCGCAACGGGCTGCGCCCCTCGCGCTACTACGTCACCAAGGACGGCATGGTGGTGATGGCCTCCGAGGTGGGCGTGCTGGACATCGCGCCCGAGCGCGTCCTCATCAAGGAGCGGCTGCATCCGGGCCGCATCTTCCTGGTGGACACCGCCCAGGGGCGCATCATCGACGACGCCGAGCTCAAGCAGACCTACGCGGCCCAGTACCCGTACGGGGAATGGATCCGGGCCTATCTCACCCCGATCGAGAACCTGCCCGCGCCCCCCAGCGTGCCCGAGCCGGATCACCAGACGGTGCTGGAGCGGCAGCAGGTGTTCGGCTACACCCACGAGGACCTGCGGCTGCTGCTCGGTCCCATGGCGGTCGGCGGCGAGGAGCCGGTGGGCTCGATGGGCACCGACACTTCCCTGGCCGTGCTCTCGGAGCGGCCGCGGCTGCTCTACGACTACTTCAAGCAGCTCTTCGCCCAGGTGACCAATCCCCCGCTCGACGGCATCCGCGAAGAGCTGGTCACGCAGATCGCGACCAGCATCGGGCCGGAGGGCAACCTGCTCGAGCCGGTGCCCGAGGCGTGCCGCCAGATCAAGCTCAAGACCCCGCTGCTCACCAACGACGAGCTGGCCCGCATTCGCCACGTGAGCCTGCCCGGCTTCAAGACGAGCACGGTGTCCATGCTCTTCCCAGTGGCCGACGGCGCGGCCGGTCTCGAGCGGGCGATGGACGAGCTGTGCCGCCAGGTCAGCCGCGCGGTCGCCGAGGGCTGCACGTTCCTCATCCTCTCGGATCGCGGAGTGGACGCCGCCCACGCCCCGATCCCCGCGCTGCTGGCCACCGCGGGCGTGCACCACCACCTCATCCGCGAGGGCAGCCGCTGCAAGGTCGGCTTCGTCATCGAGACCGGTGAGGCGCGCGAGGTCCATCACATGGCCCTGCTCCTGGGCTACGGGGCGGGCGCCATCAACCCGTACCTGGCCTTCGAGAGCCTCGACGACATGATCCGCCAGGGCCTGCTGCCCGGGCTCGATCACAAGACCGCCATCAAGAACTACATCAAGGCCCTGAACAAGGGCGTGCTCAAGGTGATCTCCAAGATGGGGATCTCCACGATCCATTCCTACCGGGGCGCCCAGATCTTCGAGGCCATCGGGCTCGGGCGCTCCCTCGTGGACCGCTACTTCACGTGGACCGCCTCGCGCATCAGCGGCGTCGGCCTGGACGTGATCGCCGAGGAAGCCCTGGCCCGGCACCGGCGTGCCTACCCCGAGCGGCCGGTGGGCGGCCGCGAGCTGGCGTGGGGCGGCGAGTACCAGTGGCGGCGCGACGGCGAGTACCACCTCTTCAACCCGGAAACGGTGTACAAGCTGCAACACGCGACCCGGAGCGGGCAGTACCGGATCTTCAAGGAGTACACCGCGCTCGTCGACGACCAGAACCGCAACCGGGCCACCCTGCGCGGCCTCTTCGTGCTGCGCCCCGCGTCGACGCCGATCCCCCTGGACGAGGTCGAGCCCGCCGAAGCCATCATGCGACGCTTCGCGACCGGCGCGATGTCCTACGGCTCGATCAGCCTCGAGGCGCACCAGACCCTCGCGGTGGCGATGAACCGGCTGGGCGGCAAGTCCAACACCGGGGAGGGCGGCGAGGACCCGGCCCGATACCGGCGCGAGCCCAACGGCGACTGGCGGCGCAGCGCGATCAAGCAGATCGCCTCCGGTCGCTTCGGGGTCACCAGCGAGTACCTGGTCAACGCGGAGGACCTGCAGATCAAGATGGCCCAGGGGGCCAAGCCCGGTGAGGGCGGCCAGCTCCCCGGCCACAAGGTCTACCCGTGGATCGCCAAGGTCCGTCACTCCACGCCGGGGGTGGGGCTGATCTCCCCGCCCCCGCACCACGACATCTACTCGATCGAGGACCTGGCCCAGCTCATCCACGATCTCAAGAACGGCAACCCGAAGGCGCGCATCAGCGTCAAGCTGGTGTCCGAGGTCGGCGTCGGCACGGTGGCCGCCGGGGTCGCCAAGGCCCACTCCGACGTGGTGCTCATCTCCGGGCACGACGGGGGCACCGGCGCGGCCCCGCTCACCTCCATCAAGCACGGCGGCACGCCGTGGGAGCTGGGCCTGGCGGAGACCCAGCAGGTGCTGGTGATGAACAAGCTGCGGGACCGGATCATCGTGCAGGTCGACGGCCAGATCAAGACCGGCCGCGACGTGGTGATCGGGGCCCTGATGGGCGCGGAGGAGTTCGGCTTCTCCACCGCGCCCCTGGTGGTGATGGGCTGCATCATGATGCGGGTCTGCCATCTCAACACCTGCCCGGTGGGCATCGCGACCCAGGATCCGAAGCTGCGCGAGAAGTTCAGCGGCCGCCCCGAGTTCGTGGAGAACTTCTTCCGCTACATCGCCGAGGAGGTTCGCGAGCACATGGCGCGGCTGGGCTTCCGCACGATGGACGAGATGATCGGCCGCGTCGATCGTCTCGACGTCACCCCCGCGGTGGATCACTGGAAGGCGCGCGGCCTCGACTTCTCCGCGATCATGCATCGTCCCGTCGTCGGTCCCGAGGTGGCGGTTCGACGAATCGTCGAGCAGGACCACGGCCTCGACCGGTCGCTGGACATGACCACGCTGCTCCCGCTGTGCCGGCCCGCGCTCGAGCGGCGGGAGCCGGTCGACATCCGGCTGCCCATCCAGAACGTCCACCGCACCGTCGGCACCATCCTCGGCTCCGAGATCACCGCCCGCCACGGGGCCGACGGCCTGCCCGACGACACCATCCGCATCCACTTCTCGGGCTCGGCGGGCCAGAGCTTCGGCGCGTTCCTCCCGCGCGGCGTCACCCTCACCCTGGAGGGCGACGCCAACGATTACATCGGCAAGGGCCTCTCGGGTGGCAAGCTGGTGGTCTTCCCACCCCGGGAATCGACCTTCGTGGCCGAGGAGAACATCCTGGTGGGCAACGTGGTGCTCTACGGCGCGACCAGCGGCGAAGCCTATTTCCGCGGAGTCGCCGGCGAGCGCTTCGCGGTCCGCAACAGCGGCGCCTTCGCGGTGGTGGAAGGCGTGGGCGACCACGGCTGCGAGTACATGACGGGCGGTCGGGTCGTGGTGATCGGGTCCACCGGGCGCAACTTCGCGGCCGGCATGTCGGGCGGCCTCGCGTTCGTGCTGGACGAGGCGGGCGACTTCCGCCGCCGCTGCAACCTGGGCATGGTGGATCTGGAGGCTCTCGTCGACACCGAGGACGTCGAGCTGGTGAAGGACCTGCTGGCCCGGCACATCCGGTTCACCCAGAGCCCGGTGGCCGCGCGGCTGCTCGTGGACTGGGAGCGCAGCCGCCAGAATTTCGTCAAGGTGATCCCGCAGGACTTCAAGCGGGTGATGGCGGCGATCAAGAAGGCGCAGGAGACCGGCATGTCGGTGGACGACGCGGTCATGGCCAGCGCGCACAACTGAGGCGCCCCGCGAATGGGCAAGATCACCGGCTTCATCGAGTTCAAGCGGGACAAGCAGCCCTATCGGCCCGTCGAGGAGCGGATCCGCGACTGGAAGCAGGTCATGCTGCCGTGGCCGACCGACGCCCTCCGCAAGCAGGGCGCGCGCTGCATGGACTGCGGCATCCCGTTCTGCCACCAGGGCTGTCCGCTCGGCAATCTCATCCCCGACTGGAACGATCTGGTCTACCGCGACCGCTGGCGCGAGGCCATCGACCGCCTGCACGCGACCAACAACTTCCCCGAGTTCACCGGGACGCTCTGCCCGGCCCCCTGCGAGGGCTCCTGCGTGCTCGGCATCAACGACGACGCGGTGACCATCAAGGGGATCGAGCTGTCGATCATCGACCGAGCCTTCGCGGAGGGCTGGGTCGTCCCGGAGCCGGCCGCGCGCCGTACCGGCAAGACGGTGGCGATCGTGGGATCCGGCCCCGCGGGGCTTGCCGCCGCCCAGCAGCTGGCGCGGGCGGGCCACGCGGTCACCGTCTTCGAGCGGGCCGACCGGATCGGCGGGCTGCTGCGCTACGGCATCCCCGAGTTCAAGATGGAGAAGCGCGTCCTGGCCCGCCGGCTCGCCCAGATGGAAGCCGAGGGCGTGCGCTTCGTGGCCAACGCGCACATCGGGGCGGACCGGCCGGTCGAGGATCTCCGGCGCGAGTTCGACGCCCTGGTCCTCTGCGGCGGGGCCACCGACCCGCGCGATCTTCCGATTCCCGGCCGGCAGCTGGGCGGCATCCATTTCGCGATGGACTACCTCACGCTGCAGAACCGGCGCTGCGAGGGCGACCGGATCGCCGACGGCGAGTTCATCACCGCTCGCGGCAAGCGGGTGGTCATCATCGGGGGCGGCGACACCGGCGCCGACTGCCTCGGCACGGCTCATCGCCAGGCCGCGCTGGGGATCAATCAGCTCGAGATCCTGCCCCGCCCGCCCGACGAGCGGGCCGCCGACAACCCGTGGCCGCAGTGGCCCAACATCTACCGCGTCTCCTCGGCCCACGCGGAAGGCGGCGAGCGGGTCTATTCGGTCTCGACGTCGCGCTTCCTGGGTGACGAGCGAGGCATGGTGAAGTCGCTCGAGGTGACGCGGGTGGAGACGGTGCGCGAGGGCGGACGCGTGACGTTCCGCGAGGTGCCCGGGTCCACCTTCGTCCTTCCCTGCGAGCTGGTGCTGCTCGCAATGGGCTTCGTCGGGCCCGAGCGGCCGGGCCTGCTGCAGCAGCTGGGCGTCGAGCTGACCGACCGCGGCAACGTCAAGCGCGACGAGAACTGGATGACCACGGTGCCCGGGGTGTTCACCGCGGGCGACATGCAGCGGGGCCAGTCGCTGATCGTGTGGGCCATCGCGGATGGCCGGAGCGCGGCCCGCGGCGTGGACCGCTACCTCATGGGGCGATCCGACCTCCCCGCCCCGCTGGCCTGAGACGCGCTCACTTCTTCCAGCGGTCGGGATCCCACAGGCCCTCGGTACGGGACACCGTGGCGCCGAGGTGCGTGAACTCGCCGCGCAGCCGCTCGGCGGTGAGGTCCACGTTGACGACCGGCTTGTTGAGGAAGAACCAGCGGCGGCCCTCGTTGTAGGAGAAGTGGGTCGGGCCGATGGCGTCGTTCTCGATCAGCATGCCCAGGACCGCGTTGCCGCTGATGGTGCGGTTCGTCGGCACTCGCTTGAGCCAGGCCACCAGCCACACCAGCGCACCGTCCTTGGACAGGGTGACCCGCGTGGTGATGGCGCGGGTGTCCGCCGCGCGAAGGACGATCTCGTACTCCACGCCGGCCTCGTTGCGCGACTCCCGGGGCTGATAGCCGAGTGTGTTGAGCAGCGCCTTGAGCCCGGCCGCGTCCACGCGACCGGCCGGCGGCGCCTCCTGGGCGACCGCCGCGGGCACGAGGGTCACGAGGACCGCCGCGGCGACGACCAGGGAGCGGACGCGATGACCGATCACGGAGGCGATCACCGATGGCCCTCACTCGATCCGAACGAGCGCAGCTGATCCAGCGATACGCCGACGGGCCCGCGCGGCTCGAGCGAGCGATCGCCACGGTGCCCGCCGAGGCGAGGCAGTGGCGGCCGGCGCCCGGCGAGTGGTCCGCCCACGAGGTGATCTGGCATTGCGCGGATTCCGAGACCAACGCCGCCGCGCGCATCCGCTACGTGGTGTGCGAGCCGGACCCGCTGGTGCTCGGCTACGACGAGAACGTCTGGGCGGTGGCGCTCGACTATCACGGCCAGCCGCTTCCGCCAGCCCTCGCCACCGTACGCGCGGTCCGCGCCACCACCGCGCTGGTGATCCGCACGCTGCCCGAGGAAGCCTGGCGCCGCGAAGGGCGACACACCGCCTCGGGCCGGTATACCGCCGAGGACTGGCTGCGGATCTACGCCGAGCATCTGGAGATCCACGCGCGACAGATCGAGGCCAACCTGGCCGCCTGGCAGAAGGCCGGCCGCCCTACTTGAGGGGACGGACGATCGCGTCCCAGGAGCCGAAGTCCTCCTTCATCAGGATCACCCGCTCACCACCGCCCTCCAGGTAGTCGAGGCTCCCGCTCCAGATGTAGAGGCTGAAGCGGGTGGGTCCGGGCCCCACCGTCACCTGCCCGTACCGCGTCACCCCGTCCCAGGAGGCGACCAGCCGTCCGTCGGGATAGATCGTCGGGTAGAAGAGCTGGTAGCCGCCGAAGCCGAACTTGATCTGGCCCTGCCAGCGCCCCTCGATCAAGCCGATGTCGGCCACCTGTCGGGCGGGCGGCAGCGGCGCGCAGCCCGCCAGCCCGCACGCCGCGGCCAGCAAGACGACCGCCGCGAGCGGGCGCAGGCCACGGACGCGACGAGCGAGCGCCGGGCTCACCGCGGCGCGCTCTGCCAGAGCACGTGCCCCACGAAGAAGGGGCCGAGGCTCTGGAGATACTGAGACGTCTGCGCGGTCCGCCGCATGGCCTGCACGAGATGAGAGAGCGGGTGCAGGTCCCGGCCGATGAGCCCGATCACGAAGTCGTTGTCGTTGGTGTCGAGGCCGTGGCAGGCCAGGCGCACGTCGTGCGCGAGGTCGGCGTCACCATAGGCCCGCCCCTGCGTGCCGTGCTCCTTCAGGATCGCGCCCTGCTCCTGCGGGGTGAGCCGGGCGAAGGCGCCGGACCGGCGCAGGGGATACCAGATGCCCCAGGGCCACGCCGGATTGAGCACGGTGCGCCGCGGACGCCCGAGCAGCCAGTCGGCCAGGTCGGGCTCGAAGCCCGAGGCGTAGGTGCGACCGAGCATCGTGAGCTCGGGCCGATGACGGAGCGAGGCGAACGGCTCGCCGTGCAGCGCCTCGCGGAGCCCGGTGGCGAAGAACGCGGGGTCCTCGTGCAGGGCGAGGAGCGCCACGCCGGCCGGGTCGTTCAGGTCGTGATAGAGCACGCCCTCGATCCGGCTGCGCTCCACCGCGGCGACCAGGGGCTTGCCGTCGGCGCAGCCGCTCCAGGCCTGGAGCTGCATGAACAGGCGTCGATCGGAGACCTGTCCGCCCGCTCCGCGCTCCCGCACGTCCACCCCCGGTACGTCCGCCATGCCTAGCCTCCCCGCGTGTGCATCTCCAGGTGCGGATCGCGCTTGAGCTCGCCGATCTGGATCAGCGGACGGCGCTCCGGCGTGGCCAGCCGGGCTTCGGCTCCGCGGTCCCGGCGGCCCTGCCACGTGGACCGGATCAGGGTCAGGAGGTCTTCCCGCGACGCGCCCGCGCGCAGCGGCTGCCGCAGATCCGTCCCCCGCACCGCGTACAGGCAGAGATACCAGAGCCCGTCGGCGGTGAGCCGGCTGCGATCGCAGCTCCGGCAGAACGGCTGGGTCGTGGACGAGATGATGCCGAACACGCGCCCGTCCGGCAGGCGGAAGCGGTCGGCGGGCGCCGACGAGTCCTCCTGGATCGGCACGATCGTCCCGTAGCGCGCCCCGAGGCTCGCCAGCATCTCGGCGCGCGAGACGACCCGCTGGATGCTCCAGTGGGTCGCGCCCCCCACGTCCATGTACTCGATGAAGCGCACCTCGGCGGAGACGCGGCCGGCGTATTCCACCAGGTCGGCCAGCTCGTCGTCGTTGATCCCGCGCATGACCACCGTGTCGAGCTTGAGCCCGGGCCAGCCCGACACGGCCTCGATGCTCGCGAGCACGCGCGCGTGCGTGTCGCGACGGGTCAGCGCCTTGAAGCGATCCTCGCGCAGGGTGTCGAGGCTCACCGTGACCCGCTGCAGGCCGGCGGCCCGGAGGGCGTCGGCCTGCTCGGCCAGCAGCACCCCGTTCGTGGTCATGGCCAGGTCGCGGAGGCGCGGATTGCCCGCGAGCAGGCGCACGAGGCGGTCGAGATCACGGCGAAGCAGCGGCTCGCCGCCGGTGAGGCGCACCTTGTCCACGCCCAGCTCGGCGAAGACGTCGACCAGCTGCCCCATCTCCTCGAAGCTCAGCATGTCGTCCCGGGGCAGCCAGACGTACTCCTCCTCCGGCATGCAGTACTGACAGCGCAGGTTGCAGCGATCCGTCACGGATAGCCGCAGGTTGCGCAGGGGCCGATCGAACGTGTCGCGGATCACGGCAGCTCCACGTAGACGTCGCCGTTCTCGACCCGGGTCGGGAAGCACGCGATCTTCACCGCGGGGTTGTTGGCGTTGGCTCCGGTGGTCACGTCCCAGCGCCAGCCGTGCCACGGGCAGATGGCGAGCCGTCCGTCCAGGTCGCCGTCGCCCAGCGGCCCGCCGCGGTGGGGGCAGGCGTTGTCGATGGCGTGGAAGGCGCCATCCACGTTGAACAGCGCGAGTGTCTTCACCCCGGCCTGCACCACGCGGGCCTGACCGGGCGGCACCTCCGCGACCCTGGCCACCATCACGGACGCCATCGCGGCTATCCCGAGGCCGCCGCCGGCGCGGCGGTCTGACAGGCTCGCTCCCACTCGCGCAGGAGGCCGGCCTTCTTGACCCCGACGTCGAAGTGATCCCACGGCAGGATCTCGGTCGTCGCGCGCGGGCGCCGGGTGTACGCGCTCGGGTCGCGGTCCCATTCCCGGAGCGCGCGCCGCCAGTCACCGTCGAGGCCCGCGGCCAGCTCGATGAAGTCGGCCACCCGCCGATCGCCGCGCGCCAGCAGGGCCTGCAGCGCGGCCTCCCGCGGGTTCTCGTGCACCACCCGGATCGTGTCGAGCCGGCGCGCCGCGCGCTTGATCAGGTCGAGCTTGTCCTCGAGGGCGCGCGGATCGTCGAACGGCGCCCACTGGAACGGCGTCCACGGCTTGGGCACGAACGACGAGACCGACAGGGTCAGCTTGCCGAAGGGATGGCCGTCCGGCCCCAGGACTTGCAGGCGCTCCAGCAGACGGGCCGCGAGGTCCGGGATCGCCTCCACGTCCTCGCGTGTCTCGGTGGGGAGCCCGATCATGAAGTAGCACTTGAGATTCGGGATCCCGTACCGCCGCAGCAGCTCGCAGGCCTCGTAGAGCTGCTGGTCGGTGATCGCCTTGCGCACCACCGCGCGCAGCCGCTCGGTGCCCGCCTCCGGCGCCATCGTGAGGGTCCGGTGACCGCCGCGCTGCAGCGAGGCGACCAGGTCCTCGGTGAGGCTGTCGGCGCGGAGCGAGGAGATCGACACCTCCACCCCGTTCTCCTCCAGCACTTTCATCAGCTCCCCGATCCACGGGTAGTCGGAGACGCAGGCCCCCACCAGCCCGATGCGCTTGGACTCCTTCGCGATGCGCGCCACCGACTCGCGGAGGGCGTCGAGGCTCCGGTGCCTCACCGGCCGGTACACCTGGCCCTCGAGGCAGAACCGGCAGCCACGGCCGCATCCCTTGCCGACCTCCAGCAATTCCATGTGGCCGTACTCGGCCCGCGGCGTCTTGAGCGCCGAGCGGGTCTCGAAGCGATTGACGTCCTTCAGGCGGCGCTTGAGCACCAGCGCCGGGACACCCGCTTCGACCGCCTCGACCGACGCGATCAGGTCCTCCGCACCGTAGTCGACCCGGTAGGCGTCGGGCACGTACACTCCGACCAGCGGCTTCACGCGCTCGATGAAGCGGCTCCGTTGCCCGTCGCGGTCGCCGTCGGCTCCGCTCGCGCTCCAGGCGTCGACGATCTCGCGGACGACCTCCTCCCCCTCCCCGACCACCACGAAGTCCATGAAGGCGGCCATGGGCTCCGGGTTCGAGAAAGCACAGACCCCGCCCATCATCACCACCGGATCGCCGGGCCCCCGGTCCGCCGCCCGCACCGGCAGGCCGGCCATGCGGAGCAGACGCACCGTGTTGATGTAGTCACCCTCGTAGGTGATGGAGAAGCCCACGAGGTCGAAGTCGGTCAAGGGACGCTGCGACTCCAGCGAGAACGGGGGCGTCCCGGTCCGGACGTGCTCGTCCAGATCCTCGGGATCCGGAAAGAAGACCCGCTCGCACACCACCTGCGGCAGCGCGTTCAGATGGTCGTAGATGGTCTGGAAGCCGAGGTTGGACATCCCGACCGCATAGGTATTCGGGTACACCAGCGCGATCGACACACGACCGCCCCATTCCTTGTGGATCACACCCTCTTCGGAGGCGACGAGCGTCTGGGCCTTCTTCTTGAGCTTCCAGGACATACTGCGCGTCAGTCTATCACGCCCAACCGGCCCCCACCGGCCGGAGCACCAGCGGAAGACGCTCGGGGAGAAGGAGCCAAAACCACAAACCGAAGCCGCAGACCGAAACCGCCGCGAAGAGTCCGCGCCCCGGGGGATTGCTGGGACCTACGAACGTCCGCGGACTGGGGGAGTGCGGGGGCCTACGAACGTCCGCGGACTGGGGGAGTGCGGGGGCCTACGAACGTCCGCCGACTGGGGGAGTGCGGGGGCCATTTCCGGGCCCCCGCATAAGATAGAGCCTAAAGATTCAAACGACTGACTGCAGAAGCCCTCAGTTCCCCCCCGCTGGCCCGACGCCCATGATCTGGATGTCGATGCTCCGGGTCCGCGGCCCGTCGAGCTCGGCGAAGAGGATGGACTGGAAGCGGCCGAGCGACAGCTCGCCACCGCTGATGCCGACCGCCACGCTTCTCCCCAGCAGGGCGGCACGGAGGTGGGAGGACGCGTTGCCCCGCTCGCAGTCCGAGAAGCGCGGGTCGTCGTGCTTGTAGCCGGCATCGTCGGCGACCAGGCGATCCATCATCGTCTTGAGGTCCTCGACGAGGGCTCCCTGGAACTCGTTCACGAACAGGGCGCAGGTGGTGTGGAGGGAGTTGACCAGAATGATGCCCTCCTTGATGTCGGCGCCCAGCACGATGTCCCGGATCTGCTTGGTGATGTCCAGGACCTGTGTCCGTTTCTCGCTCAACATCGTGAAGGTCTTCCGGACTACCTTCAAGGTCTCCACCTTGTTTGCCTCCGTGCTTGAGTGCGCTTCACCTCTGGTGCCGAGGGAGGGAATCGAACCCCCACGGCCCTTGCGGACCAACGGATTTTAAGTCCGCCGCGTCTCCCAGTTCCGCCACCCCGGCAATCCGATCGCTGGACCGCCTGCCAAGTTGGAGGCGGCGAGCGGATTCGAACCGCTGAATAGAGGTTTTGCAGACCTCCGCCTTAGCCACTTGGCTACGCCGCCCTTCAGTCATATGGAGCGGGAAACGGGATTCGAACCCGCGACCCCAACCTTGGCAAGGTTGTGCTCTACCACTGAGCTATTCCCGCGAATTTCACCTGTCACAGAACCAGCTTCGGACTGTAACAAAAGCCTTGCGTAGTGTCAACTTACGGGCGGTTGCGGGGTCTCTCCGCGCAGGTATTTCGCTGCCTCCTCGGGCGGCGTCGGGTTGATGAAAAAGCCCGTCCCCCATTCGAAACCCGCGACCCGCGTGAGCTTCGGAATGATCTCGAGGTGCCAGTGGAAATGGTCGAGGGCCGGCCGGCGGAGGGGCGCGCTGTGGAGCATGAAGTTGTACGGCGGGTCATCCAGGAACGTCCGCATGCGGCCGAGCACGCGGGCCACCACGGTGGCCAGGCCGGTGAGCGCCTCGGCCGGCGTCTCCTCGTAGCGGGACCGGTGGGCCGCCGGGAGCACCCAGGTCTCGAACGGGAAGCGGGGGGCGAAGGGGGCGAGGGCCACGAAGCCGTCGTGCTCGAATACGATCCGCGTCCGGGCCTGCCGCTCCTGGCGGATGATGTCGCACCAGATGCACCGCTGCCGAAGCTTCAAGTGCTGGAGGGCCCCGGCCAGCTCCTCCTCGACCATCAGCGGGACCACCGGCGTGGCGATGAGCTGGGAGTGGGTGTGCTCCAGTGAGGCCCCGGCGGGATCGCCGTGGTTCTTGAACACCATCACGTACTCGAGCCGCGGGTCCTTGGCCAGGTCGTTGATCCGGTCGCGATAGGCCCGGAACACCTCGGCCAGGTGCGGCACCGGCAGCTGCTCGATGACCGCGTCGTGGTCGGGCGACTCGACGATCACCTCGTGGGCCCCGATCCCGTTCATCCGGTCGAACATGCCCTCCGCAGAGGGCTCGAGCTCGCCCTCGATGCGCAGCGCGGGGAACTTGTTGGGGACCACGCGCAGCAGCCAGCCCGGCGTGTTGGCCTCCCCGCGCCCGGGGCGGAGCGCCCACACCTCGTCGGGCGTGCGGTGCTCCTGGCCTCCGCAGAACACGCAGGGCCCCCCCTTCCGTCGCCGCGGAGCCGGCGCAAAGTCCGAAGGCCGACGGGAGCGCTCGGTGGAGATGATCACCCAGCGGCCGACGATCGGATCGCGCCGCAGCTCAGGCATGGCGCGCGCGCTCCTCTTCGGGCCGCGGCTCGCGGGCCAGCAGCGACGCCAGCGCGTCCGGCACGGGCTTGCCGTCGAACAGCACCGCGGCCACCTCCTCGCAGATCGGCATGGCGATCCCGGCCTCGCGGGCCATCCGCAGCGCCGACGACACGGTGCGCACGCCCTCGGCCACCATCGGCGTGCCCGCCTCGACGGCCCGCAGCGAATGCCCCCGCGCGATCGCGCGCCCCAGCGCGTGGTTGCGGCTTTGCGAGCCCGTGCAGGTCAGCACCAGGTCGCCCAGGCCCGCGAGGCCGGCGAACGTGGTCGGCTGGGCGCCGCGGGCCGCCCCGAGCCGGACGATCTCGGCCAGCCCGCGGGTGATCAGGGCGGCCCGCGCGTTCTCCCCCAGCTCGAGCCCGTCCACCAGGCCGGTGGCGATGGCCATCACGTTCTTCAGCGCGCCGGCCAGCTCCACGCCGATGACGTCGCGGTTGGTATACAAGCGTAGCGCCGGGCCGGCGAGCCGACGCTGCAGATCGGCGGCCACTGCTTCGTCGTCGGAGGCGATCACCAGGGCGGCCGGCCGCCCCTCGGCGACCTCGCGAGCGAACGAGGGACCCGACAGCACCGCCAGCGCGTGGCCCGGCAGCCGTCGCGCGACCAGCTCGGAGATGCGCAGACCCTGGCGGGGCTCGAGGCCCTTCGTGGCCGACACGACCACCGCCTCCGCCGGGATGGCCGACCCCACCCGATCCAGGATGCCGTCCACGAAGTGAGAGGGCACGACGAGCAGGACGATCGCAGCATCGGCAAGTGCATCCGTCGGATCCGCGCTCACCCGGATGCCGTCGGATAGCACGAGGCCGGGCAGATAGCGCGAGTTCTCGCGGTTCGCCCGCATGGACGCGGCGAGCTCCGGGTCGCGCGCCCAGAGACGCACCGGGCCGCCGCCGCGTGCCAGATGCATGGCGAGCGCAGTGCCCCAGCTTCCGGCGCCGAGCACGGCCACCGGCGCCGGCCCGGCCTGATCGCCCCGGGGGATGCTCACGCGGCGCGCGCGCGGTCGCCCAGGCGATGCTCGGTGCCGCTGGCCAGGCGGGTGATGTTCTCGCGATGGCGCCACGTGATGATCAGGGCCACGAGCGCCGCCGCCACCACCGAGTGGCGCGGGTAGCCGAGGAGCGCGGCGGCCAGGGGCAGGCTCAAGCAGCTCAGGATCGATGCGAGCGAGACGTATCGCGAGAGCGAGGTCACCCCCAGCCACAGCACCGCGGCCGGGGCCACCGCCCAGGGCACCACCGCAAGGAAGGCGCCCAGGCCGGTGGCCATCCCCTTGCCCCCGCGGAAGGCGAGAAACAGCGGCCAGCAGTTGCCGGCCACCGCGGCGACCGCCCCCCCCGCCGCCGACCAGGCCTCGGTGCCGATGGCCCGCGCCGCGGCCACCGCCAGGTAGCCCTTGACGATGTCGCCGACCAGCGTCAGCACGGCGGGACCGCGACCGAGGGTGCGCAGCACGTTGGTGGCGCCGATGTTGCCGCTCCCCGAGCGGCGGATATCGGTGCCGCCGGCGGCGCGGGCCACCAGGAAGCCGATCGGGATCGCCCCGATCAGGTATGCGGCCACCAGGCCGAGCACGGTCAGGGCCATCGTTCCTTGTCCTTCACGAGATCCTTGGGGTTGGTGTGGAGGAAGAACCGGTAGAAGTAGTCGACGCCCGAGATCACGGTCAAGGCCAGCGCGATCCAGAGCACGCCGCGCGAGATCAGGTGGAAGATCTCGAGGTCCGGGGAGACGCCCTTCTCGAGGATCAGCACCGTGATGGCCACGTACTGCGACACCGTCTTCGCCTTCCCGAGGGAGGAGGCGGGCACCACCGTGCCCATGGACAGCGCCACTCCGCGCAGGCCGGTGACCGCCAGCTCGCGGCCGATGATCACCACCGCCATCCACGCCGCGAGCATCTCCACGTGGACCAGCGACACCAGCGCGGCGGCCACCAGCAGCTTGTCCGCGACCGGATCGAGCAGGGTCCCGAGGCGGGTGACCTGGTTCCAGCGGCGCGCCATGCGGCCGTCCAGCCAGTCGGTGAGCGAGGCGGCCACGAAGATCACCGCGGCGATGAGCACGCTCACCCGGGAGGACGAGATCAGGAACACCATGATGAGGGGCACCAGGACGATGCGGAACAGGGTGAGCGCGATGGGCAGATTCACGAGCCCCCCTCCGGACGGGCCACGGCCAGGCCGCTCGACGCGACCCGTTGCGGCACGAACCCGCCCGCCGCGAATACCGGCACCACGTCGCTGACGTCGGCGCGCAGGCACGCGGCCACGTCGGCGCCGCGGCCCTGCCGGGCGAGCCGGCGGGCCCACGGCGAGGCCTCGGCGAGCCGGTCGAGCCGCCCCCCGTAGTACCGGCCGAGGGCCAGCGCGGTCGCCGCGCCCTCCGACAGCGTGGTTACCCCCGATCCGGACAGGTGCGCCACCAGGAGGCCCGCGCACACCACGTCCTCGAGCGAGAGCGCGCCGCTGTCGCCGGCGCACAGGATCGAGACGTCCCGGCCTTCGGCGAGAGCCCAGCGGGCCGCCGCGCTGACGTTGGTGAGCGCGGCGAGCCCGGCGGCCGCGGCACCGGAGGCGGCGAGCATCGCGGCGGTGCCGTTCGTGGTGGTCAGCACCACGGTGCGCCGGCCCACCGACTCGGCGGTGAACTCGGCGGGCGAGTTGCCCAGATCGAAGCCGGTCAGCGGCTCGCCCCCGCGCTCCCCGGCCCGGACGGTGTCGGCGCCGTCGGCCGCCGCGAACGCCTCCGCCGCCTCCGCGTCGGCCACCGCGACCAGGCGGTGGCACCCCGCCTCGCACGCGGCCACCGCGGCGGAGGTCGCGCGCAGCACGTCGATGGCGAGCGCGGTCCGCCCCGACAGCGGCGCCTCGGGGAACTCGGCCGGGCTCAGGGCCACGTGCACCCGCATCGAGGAGCGGCCGTCTACCGCGCCCGGTCGCGGAGGGCCCGGATCTTCAGCCGGAGCGCGTTGAGGTTGATGAACCCCTCGGCGTCGCGTTGCCGGTATACCTGGTCGGCCTCGAAGGTGACGAAGTCGGTGCGGTAGAGCGAGCGCGGCGACTTCCGTCCCACCACCGTGACCGTGCCCTTGTAGAGCTTGAGCCGGGCCGTGCCGGTCACATCGCGTTGCACCTGGTCCACCAGCCCCTGCACCGCCTCGCGCTCCGGGCTGAACCAGAAGCCGTAGTAGATCATCTCCGCGTAGCGCGGGACGAGGGAGTCGCGCAGGTGCAGCACCTCGCGGTCGAGGGTGATGGATTCCAGCGCGCGATGCGCGGTGTGCAGGATCGTGCCGCCCGGCGTCTCGTACACGCCGCGCGACTTCATGCCCACGAAGCGGTTCTCCACCAGGTCGACGCGGCCGATGCCGTGCTCGCCGCCCAGGCGGTTGACCGTCTCCAGCAGCGCGGCGGGCGACAGCCGTCGCCCGTCCACCGCCACCGGGTTGCCCGCCTCGTAGTCGATCTCGACGTAGACCGGGACGTCGGGCGCGGACTCCGGGGAGTTGGTGAGCAGGAACATCTTGGGCGGTGGCTCGTTCCACGGGTCCTCGAGGATGCCACCCTCGAACGAGATGTGGAACAGGTTCCGGTCGGTGGAGTACGGCCGCTCTGCGGTCACCGGCACCGGGATGTCGTGACGCCGGGCGAACTCCATGAGCGCGGTGCGCGAGTTGAGATCCCACTCGCGCCAGGGCGCGATCACGGTCAATTCCGGTGCGAGGGCCGCGTAGGTCAGCTCGAAGCGGACCTGGTCGTTGCCCTTGCCGGTGGCCCCGTGGCTCACCGCGTCCGCGCCTTCCTTGCCGGCGACGTCCACTTGAGCCTTGGCGATCAGCGGCCGTGCGATCGAGGTGCCCATGAGGTAGGCGCCCTCGTAGATCGCGTTGGCCCGCAGCATCGGGAAGACGAAGTCGCGGACGAATTCCTCCCGCAGGTCGACGATGTGCACCGACGAGGCGCCGGTGCGGAGGGCCTTCTCCTTGACCGGGATCAGCTCCTCGCCCTGGCCGAGGTCGGCGCAGTAGGCGACGACCTCGCAGCGGTACGTCTCGATGAGCCAGCGGAGGATGACCGAGGTGTCGAGTCCTCCCGAATACGCGAGCACCACCTTCTTGGCGATCCGGGTCACGATTGGTCCCCACCCAGCAGGCTCAGGATGATCGCCTTCTGCGCGTGCAGGCGGTTCTCGGCCTGCTCGAGGATCAGGCTGCGCGGGCCGTCCAGGACCGCGTCGGTGATCTCCTCCCCGCGGTGGGCGGGCAGGCAATGCATGACGAGAGCATCACCGGGGGCGAAGCCGAGGAGGCGATCGTTGACCTGATAGCGCTGGAAGGCCTCGAGCCGCTGCTCGCGGTCTCCCTCCTGCCCCATGCTGATCCAGGTATCGGTGTAGATCACGTCGGCGTCCTCGATGGCCTCGGGCGCCTCGGTGGTGAGCCGAACGCGCCCGCCCAGCTCGCGGCACGTCTCCAGCACCCGGGCGTCCGGCTCGTAGCCGGGCGGGGTTGCCACCACCGCGGTGGTGCCGAGCATCGAGCCCAGCAGCAGGAGCGAGTTGCAGACGTTGTTGCCGTCGCCCACCCAGGCCAGGCGGAGCTTGGCCAGGTCCATCCCGCGCTCCCACAGCGTGAAGAAGTCGGCCAGGGCCTGACAGGGATGCTCGAGGTCGGAGAGCCCGCTGATCACCGGGATCGAGGCGTGCTCGGCGAGCTGCTCGAGCGTACGGTGGGCGAAGACGCGGGCGGCCACCGCGTCGACCCAGCGCGAGAGGTTGCGGGCCACGTCGGGCACCGACTCGCGCGTGCCCATCCCGATCTCCTGCGCCGACAGGTACACCGCGGCGCCGCCGAGCTGGGTCATTGCCACCTCGAAGGTGACCCGCGTGCGCAGCGACGGCTTCTCGAAGATCAGGGCGAGGGTACGGCCGGCAAGCGGGGTCGCTCGGTCGCGCGCCTTCGTCTTGGCCTTGAGCAGGGCGATCTGCGCGAAGAGGCGCGGCAGGTCCTCGCGCGCCAGATCCCGGATCGACAGGAAGTGCTTCACCGTGCGAAGCCGGCGAGGGCCTGGTCGATGATCTCCATCCCGCGCTTGATCGAGGCCTCGTCCACCACCAGCGGGGGCGCGAGCCGCAGCGTGTTGTCGCCCGCGCTCAGCAGCAGGAGGCCCCGCTGACGGCAGGCGGTGATGACGTCCCCGACCGGCGGCACCAGGTCCATGCCCACCAGCAGCCCCCGTCCCCGCACCGCCGTCGCCGCCTTCGGGTGCCGCGCCCGCACCGCCTCCAGCTGCTCCCGCAGGAGACGGCCCATGCTGGCCGCGCGCTCGGGCAGGCGCTCCTCCATGAGAGTGGCGAAGACGGTCAGCCCGACCGCGGTGGCGAACGGATTGCCGCCGAAAGTCGAGCCATGGGTGCCGGGGGTGAACGCAGAGGCCACGCTCTCGGTGGCGAGGGTAGCCCCGATGGGGACGCCGTTGGCCAGGGCCTTGGCCAGCGTCATGATGTCCGGCTCCACCCCCGAGTGCTCGTAGGCCCACAGGCGCCCGGTGCGGCCCATCCCGGTCTGGATCTCGTCGAGCACCAGCAGGATGCCCGCCGCGTCGCAGAGCTTGCGGAGGCCCGGCAGGTAACCGTCGTCCGGGATGTTCACGCCGCCCTCACCCTGGATGGGCTCGACCATCACCGCGGCGGTGTGGCTGTCGATGGCGCGCTCGACCGCGCGGAGATCGTTGAAGGGCACGTACTTGAACCCGCCGGGCAGCGGCTCGAAGCCGTGGTGGTACTTCTCCTGGGCGGTGGCGGTGACGGTGGCGAGGGTCCGCCCGTGAAAGCCGCCCCGCATCGTGATGATGTCGCCGCGGTCGCTGGCCCCGTGCTCCTTGGCCCACTTGCGCGCGAGCTTGATCGCGGATTCGTTGGCCTCCGCGCCCGAGTTGGAGAAGAACACCCGATCCGCGAAGGAGTGGTCGCAGAGCAGCTTGGCGAGCTGGGTCTGCTGCGGGATGTAGAACAGGTTCGACACGTGGAGCAGCGTGGCCGCCTGCTCGCGCATGGTCCCCACCACCTTGGGATGGGAATGGCCGAGCGCGGTCACCGCGATGCCGCCGGTGAAATCGAGATACTCCTTGCCGTCGCTGTCCCAGACTCGCGCGCCTTCGCCGCGTACCAGCACCACCGGGTTGCGCTTGGCGGTGGTCATCAGGTGCTTGTCCGCCCACTCGATCAGGGTCTTCGTATCGGTCATGTGCTCTCGCCCCTCTTTCAAATGCGTTCGCCTCGCTGCGGCGATGCGACCGGAAACTGCTCTTTCAAATGCGTTCGCCTCGCCTTCGGCTGCGGCTCACAAAACTATCTCCGTCCCGATTCCTTCCTTGGTGAGCACCTCGAGGAGGATCGCGTGGGGGACGCGGCCGTCGATGATGTGGGCCTTCTGGGCTCCCCCGGTCAGCGCCCGCAGCGACGATTCCACCTTGGGCAGCATGCCGCCGTCGATGACGCCCGCCTTGATCAGCCGCTCCGCCTCGCGCTTGGTCAGCGTGGAGACCAGCCGGCCGTCCTCCCCGTTGATGCCGGTCACGTCGGTGAGGTGGATCAGCTTCTCCGCGAACAGGGCCGCGGCCACGTCGCCCGCCACCAGGTCCGCGTTGATGTTGTAGGTCTCGCCCTCCGCGCCGACTCCGATCGGCGCGATCACCGGGATGAATCCGTTCTCCTCGAGGAGACGGATGGGCTCGGGATTCACCGACTCCACCTCGCCGACCAGGCCGATGTCGGCCGAGGTACCGTCGGGCATGCGGTGCAGGCGCTTGTGGGCCCGCAGGAGGCTCGCGTCCTTGCCGGAGAGCCCCACCGCGCGGCCCCCGTGGAGGTTGATCAGGCCGACGATCTCCTTGTTGATCTTGCCGACCAGCACCATCTCCACGATCTGGACCGTCTCCTCGTCGGTGACGCGCATGCCGCCCACGAAGCGCGGCTCCTTGCCGAGCCGCTTCATGAGCGCGCCGATCTGCGGCCCGCCCCCGTGCACGATCACCGGGCGGATGCCGACCAGCCGCAGCAGCAGGACGTCCTTGGCGAACTGCTCCTTGAGGTCGGCCTGTTCCATGGCCGCGCCCCCGTACTTGATCACGAGGGTCTTGCCCTGGAAGGCGCGGATGTAGGGAAGCGCCTCGATCAGGACCTCGGCCCGCTCAATCAGCTCCGGGTTCGCCATGGCCGCGCTCGTCCTCTACAGGATGTAGCGGGAGAGATCCTCGTCCTTCACCACGTCGGCCAGGTGCGCCTGCACGTACTCGGCGTCGATGGTCAGCTCCTGCCCGACCAGCGTGGGGGCGTCGAAGGACACGTCCTCGAGCAGCCGCTCCATCACCGTGTACAGCCGCCGGGCGCCGATGTTCTCGGCCCGCTGGTTCACCGTGGACGCGATGTCCGCGATGGCCTCCACCGCGTCCTCCGTGAAGCGGAGGGTCACGCCCTCCGTCTTCAAGAGCTCCACGTACTGCCGGATCAGGGCGTTCTGAGGCTCGTTCAGAATGCGGATAAAATCCTGACGCGTCAAGGGCTCCAGCTCCACCCGGATCGGGAACCGGCCCTGCAGCTCGGGAATCAGGTCGGCCGGCTTGGCCACGTGAAAGGCGCCGGCCGCGATGAACAGGATGTGATCGGTCCGGACCATGCCGTATTTGGTGGTGACCGTCGAGCCCTCCACGATGGGCAGGAGATCGCGCTGCACACCTTCCCGTGACACGTCCGGGCCCCGGCCGCCTTCCCGTCCCGCGACCTTGTCCAGCTCGTCGAGGAACACGATGCCCGAGTTCTCCACCCGGCGGATCGCCTGGCCGACCGCCTCGTCGACGTCCACCAGCTTCTGGGCTTCCTCCTGGGCCAGGAGGCGGCGCGCCTCGCCGATCTTCACCCGCCGCCGGCGCGTGCGGCCGGGCATCAGGTTGGAGAGCATGTCCTTCAGGTTGATCCCGATCTCCTCCATGCCCTGGCCCGGGAACACCTCGAACATGGGCCCCGCGCTGGCCTGCACGTCCATCTCGATCGGCCGCTCGTCGAGCTTGCCCGCGCGGAGCTGGCCGCGCAGCTTGTCCCGGGTGGCGTCGCGGGAGGCGTCGGGGGAAACCTCCTCGAGCGTGCCGCTGACGAACGATTCGCCGGGCCGCCGGGGCAGCAGCAGGTCGAGCAGCCGCTCCTCGGCCAGCCCCTCCGCGCGCTCGCGCACCGCCGCGGCCATCTCGGCCTTCACCATGGTCACCGCGAGCTCGGTGAGGTCGCGGATCATGGACTCCACGTCGCGGCCGACGTAGCCCACCTCCGTGTACTTCGAGGCCTCGACCTTGAGGAAGGGCGCCTGCGCGAGCTTCGCGAGCCGCCGGGCGATCTCGGTCTTCCCGACCCCGGTGGGGCCGATCATGATGATGTTCTTCGGCGCCACCTCGTCGCGCAGCTCGGCGGGCAGGTTCTGGCGCCGCCACCGGTTGCGCAGCGCGATCGCCACCGCGCGCTTGGCCCGCCCCTGGCCCACGATGTAGCGGTCCAGCTCCGCGGTGATCTGGGCGGGGGTGAGTCCGGTCATGTCGCTCATCAGAGGGTCAGCACCGTGATCTGGTCGTTGGTGTAGACGCAGATGCCCGCCGCGATGCGGAGGGACTGCTCGGCGATCTCGGGCGCCTCCAGCGTGGAGTGGGCGCAGAGGGCCCGCGCCGCCGCGAGGGCGAAGGGTCCGCCCGAGCCGATGCCCACGAGCCCGTCGTCGGGCTCGATCACGTCGCCGGTGCCGGACACGATGAAGGTCGACTCGGTGTCGGCCACCGCGAGCAGCGCCTCCAGCCGGCGCAGGACGCGGTCCATCCGCCATTCCTTCGCCAGCTCCACCGCGGCCCGGGCCAGGTTGCCGCGGTGCTCTTCCAGCTTGGCCTCGAACCGGGCGAAGAGAGTGAAGGCGTCGGCGGCCGCGCCCGCGAAGCCGGCGAGCACACGGTCGTGATGCATCTTGCGGACCTTGCGGGCGCCCGCCTTCATGATGGTCTGGCCGAAGGTCACCTGGCCGTCGCCGGCCACCGCGATTCGACCGCGGTGGCGCACGCAGACCACGGTGGTCGCGTGGATCGCGCCGGCCGGATGGATCCGCCCGGGGTCTTCGGACATCGTGGCGCTCAAACGCTCCTCGTCAGGTCGCTCGGGGATGCGCCGCATCGTACACCCGCATGAGGTGCTCCGGGCTCACGTGGGTATAGCGCTGCGTCGTGGAGAGGCGGCGGTGGCCGAGCAGCTCCTGGATCAGCCGCAGATCGGCGCCCTCGCCCAGCATGTGGGTGGCGAAGCTGTGACGGAGCGTGTGCGGCGTCACCCGCTGGGTGATGCCGGCCCGCCGGGCCAGCCGCTTCACGATGCGATGCGCGCTGCGCGGGGTGAGCCGTCCGCCCCGCGCGTTGAGGAAGAGCGGCCCACGCTGCCGCCCGCGCATGGCGAGGTAGGCGTCCAGGGCCTCCAGCGCGGTCTCGCCCACCGGCACCACGCGCTCCTTGTCGCCCTTGCCCAGCACCCGCACGGTGCGGCGTGCCCCGTCGACGTCGTCGAGGTCGAGGCCGCAGCCCTCGGCCACGCGCAGTCCGCTCGCGTAGAGCAGCTCGAGCAGGGCGCGGTCCCGCGCCCCGGCCGCGGTGGGCTCGGGCGCGGCGTCCAGCAGCTGGGCGGCCTCGTCCTTGGGCAGGACCGACGGCAACCGCCGTCCGAGCCGGGGACTCCGCACCTGCCGCGCCGGATTGACCTCGAGGACACCGCGCCGGGCGAAGAAACGGAAGCAGCTGCGCACCGCGGCCAGCTTGCGCGCGATGGTGGCCTTGGCGAGACGCCGCCGGTGCAGCTGCGCGAGGAAGGCGCGGATCGCGCGGGTATCGGCCCCGGCGAGCCCGTCGATCCTCTCGGCGGCGAGGAACGAGGTGAACTCGGTCAGGTCGGCCGCGTAGCTGCGGAGGGTGTGAGGCGAGGCGCCGCGCTCGGCGCCCAGGTACTCGAGAAACGAGCCGACCGCCGCGTCCATGGCCGACGGATCCGGACGACTCCTCACGCGACCGTGGGAGCCACTTCCTGCTTGTAGCCGCACTCCTCCCGGATGCACTGCCGGGTGATCTTGCCGCCGCGCGCGATGCGCTCGGTCAGGAACGGCGCCGCACACTTGGGGCACGGCTCCGGGACCGGCCGCGTCCAGACCGCGAATGTGCAGGTGGGGTAGTTGGTGCAGGCATAGAAGGTCTTGCCCTTGCGGGTCCGCTTCTCCACCAGCTGACCGCCGCAGCTGGGCTGCGGGCACGTGATCCCGAGGGTGATCGGCTTGGTGGTCTTGCATTCGGGATAGCCCGAGCAGGCGATGAACTTCCCGAAGCGACCGTGCTTGATCACCATCGGTCGGCTGCAGGTCGGGCAGATCTCGTCGGTGGGCTCGTCGGCGGGCCGCTCGCGCCCGCCACCCAGGTCCTTGGTGAACTTGCAATCGGGATACGCCGAGCACGCGAGGAACTTGCCGAAGCGCCCCCATTTCTCGAGCAGCGGCTTGCCGCAGTCCGGGCACTCCTGCCCCGCGTCCACCCCGACCTTGACGTTCTCCATCTTCTTGCCCGCCGCCTTCAGGTCGCGCGAGAACTGCTTGTAGAAGGCCTCGACCGTCTCCACCCAGTCGGCGTCGCCCTCCTCGATCTTGTCGAGCGACTCCTCGAGCTGCGCGGTGAACTCGACGTCCATGACCTCGGGGAAGTGCGGCACCAGCATATCGGTGACCTGCACCCCCAGATCGGTCGGGAAGAGCGTGCCGCGCTCGCGGCGCACGTAGCCGCGGTCCTGGATCGTGCCGAGGATCTGCGCGTAGGTGGACGGGCGGCCGATGCCGCGCTCCTCCAGCACCTTCACCAGCGAGGCTTCGGTGTAGCGCGGCGGGGGCTGGGTGAAGTGCTGCTTGGGGTCGAGAGCGAGCAGCTTCAGGATCTCTCCCACCGTGAGCGGAGGCACCACCGCCTCCGCTTCCTCCTCGGGCGTCTCGTCGGTGGCCTCGCGCGATTCGACGTAGACCGCGGTGAACCCGGCGAACTTCAGCGTCGAGCCCTGCGCCCGGAAGAGGCAGGCGCCGGCCTGGATGTCGGCGGCCACCGTGTCGTAGACCGCGGGCAGCATCTGGCTGGCCAGGAAGCGCTCCCAGATCAGGCGGTAGAGCGCCAGCTGGTCTCGATTGAGGAAGCGGGCCATTACCTTGGGCTCGCGCTCCACCGCGCTCGGACGGATGGCCTCGTGGGCCTCCTGCGCGCTCTTCTTGGCTCGGTAGGCCGGCGGCGCGTCGGGCAGGTACTCGCGACCCAGCCGGCCGGTCACCCACTGGCGCGCTTCCTCCTGGGCCTCGGCGGCCACCCGCACCGCGTCGGTGCGCATGTAGGTGATGAGGCCGACCGCGCCCTCCTCGCCGAGCTCGACGCCCTCGTAGAGCTGCTGGGCCAGCATCATCGTCTTCTTGGCGCTGAAGTGGAGCTTGCGGCTCGCGTCCTGCTGGAGCGTCGAGGTGATGAAGGGCGGCGCCGGATTCCGCCGCCGCTCGCCGCGGGTCACCGACTTCACGGTCCAGGCCGCCCCGTGCAGCCCGGTCATCACCGCCATGGTGGCGGCCTCGTTGGGCAGGTCGGCCTTCTGGCCCTCCACTTCCTTGAGGGTGGCGGTGAAGTCGGGCGGGTTCTTGCCCTTGAGCCGGGCGTGAAGCGACCAGTACTCCACCGGCACGAACGCGGCGATCTCGCGCTCGCGCTCGGTGATCAGGCGCACCGCCACCGACTGCACGCGTCCGGCCGAGAGGCCGCGGCGGATCTTCTCCCACAGCAGGGGCGACAGCTTGTAGCCGACCAGCCGGTCGAGCACGCGCCTCGCCTGCTGGGCGTTGACCTTGTTGGAGTCGATCTTCCCCGGATGCAGGAAGGCGGCCTTCACCGCGCGCTCCGTGATCTCGTTGAACATGATCCGGTGCGTCTTGGACTTGCTGATGCCGAGCTCGTGGGCGAGGTGCCAGCCGATGGCCTCGCCTTCCCGGTCGGGGTCGGTCGCGATGTAGAGCGAGTCGGCCTTCTCGGCCGCCTTCTTCAGATCGTCGAGGACCTTCTTCTTGGCGGGAAGCACCTTGTACTCGGGCTTGAAGCCCTTCTTCTCGTCCACCCCGAGCTTGGATTTGGGCAGATCGCGGACGTGTCCCATCGAGGCCTTGACGACGTACTTGCCGTCCAGATACTTCTGGATCGTCTTGACCTTGGTGGGCGACTCCACCACCACCAATCCTCGCTTGGCCACCGTTTCTCCTATCCGAGGACCGCGCGGACGAACCGCTTGCCCTCGATCTGACGCACGCGACCGCTCAGCTCGAGGTCGAGCAGCGTCGCCGAGACCCGCGCCGCGCCGAGCCCGCTCCGCTCGATCACGCGGTCGATGTCGACCGGATCTTCCCCCAGCAGCGACAGGATGACCCGGTTCGACTCGTCGTCCGTCTCGCTCGGCCCGGTCGCCGCGGATGTCATGCTCGCCGCCGTGTCAACGCAGGTCTTCCAGCGGTCGGGAAGGGCCGCGACCACGTCCTCCCAGCCGAGCGCGAGCGCGGCACCGTCCTGGATCAGCCGGTTGGCCCCGCGGCTCTCCGGCGCAGTCACCCGCCCCGGCACCGCGAGGACCTCCCGACCCAGCTCGGCGGCCAGCCGCGCGGTGATGAGCGAGCCGCTGCGCTCGGCCGCTTCGATCACCACCACCGCCAGGGACAGCCCCGCGATCACCGCGTTGCGCGTGGGGAAGTTCTGCGGCAGCGGCGGGGTGCCCGACGGAAACTGCGACAGCAGCGCGCCCTGCCGCGCGATCTCGTCGGCGAGCCGCCGATTCTCCGGCGGATACACGGAGTCGACGCCCGAGCCCAGCACCGCGATGGTGCGCCCGCCCACCCGCAGCGCGCCGCGGTGCGCGGCGCTGTCCACGCCGCGCGCGAGCCCGCTCACGACGGTCACGCCGCGCGCGGCGAGGTCCGCCGCCATGGTCTCGGCCACCGCGAGCCCGTACGGCGTGGCGCGGCGCGAGCCCACCAGCGCGACCGCGAGCGCGTCGCCGTCGACGAGACGACCGCGCACGTGCAGCGACGCGGGCGCGGTCGGCACCGGACGCAGGAGCGCGGGATACTCCGCGTCCTCGCGCCCGAGCGTGCGCAGCGTGTCGTCGTGGAGAGCCTCACGCATCACGTGTATCGTCGTCCTCACGTCTTTGGATGAAAATTTGCAACGTGCGGTTCAGTATACCGGACGACCGGAATGGGTCAAAACGGCCGGAGCCGGTCACCGCGCCGGGCGACCGGAAGCTCCGAGCGAGGAGATGAGCGTGCGGGCCTGCGCCGCCGCGTCACTTTTCGGATACGACTTGAGCACTTGCTGCCACGTCTCGCGGGCGCGCGGCACGTCGTGGAGCGCGCGGTAGCACA
Organism: Candidatus Methylomirabilota bacterium; assembly: GCA_035315345.1. NCBI lineage: Bacteria > Methylomirabilota (SeqCode) > Candidatus Methylomirabilota bacterium. The sequence goes on along the minus strand of DATFYA010000085.1, from coordinate 32,483 downwards.
GGCCGACCTTCAGCAGCGACTCGGCCGCGGGCGCGCTCTGGGGATAGAGATCGGGCACCTTCTGGAACTCGGTCAGCGCCTGGTTGAAGTCGCGCTGCCGATAGTAGGCCTCGCCGATCCAGTACTGCGAGCTCGCCGCGAGCGCGTGCTTGGGAAACCTGTCGATGAGCTCGGTGAACTCGAGCACCGCCTGCCCGTGTTCCTCCGCGCGAAAGCTCGTCATCGCCTGGGCGTACAGCTTCTCGGGGGTGACGTCGCGGCCGCCCGACGGCGCCGTCGGCTTCGGAGGGGGCGCGGCCGGCGGCGGCACGCTGAGCGCGGCCACCTTCTGGTTGGTCTCCTCCAGCGCCGAGCGCAGCGAGCGCACCGCCTCGTCCTGCTGCTGGACGGCGCCCTTCATCTGCTCGCGCTCCTGCGCGGAGGTCTTCGTCTCGCCCACCAGGAACGCGGCCTGCGCGTCCAGGGCCTTGAGCTCACCGGCCAGGCGGGCCACGTCCTTGCTCGTCTGCTCCTGGCCCTTGCGCAGCTCCTCCACCTGCTTGACGAGCGCGGCCATCTCGGCCTCCCGGCGCGCCTTCTCCGCGGAGCCGCAGCCGGCTGTCGCCACCGCGAGGATACCGAGCCAGGCCAGAACGGTGGGGCGGGACGACATGGCCCAGACCGTACCACCTCGCTTCTCGAAAAGTCAATTTTCACGAGACTTTGACTGCCGTTTGCGGTTCCGTTAGCATGAGCGGCGCGATGGACGACCTGTCCTGGATGCTGTTCGTCTCGGCGCTGTCCGTCGGCCTCGTCTTCGGCTATGTCACCCAGCGCGGCGGGTTCTGCCTGACTCGCGCCCTCTCCAACGCCGTCCTCATGCGCGACGGCAACATCCTGCGCGCCTATGTCCTCGCCGCGCTGGTGGCGATGGTCGGCGTTCAGATCATCGAGGCGCTCGGGCTGGTCGAGATCCCGCTACGGCCCCTGCGGTGGGTCTCCAACATCGTGGGCGGCGCGCTGTTCGGGGTCGGAATGATCCTGGCGGGCGATTGCCCGGGCAGCGCCTGGTACCGGATCGGCGAGGGCGCGGCCGGCGCACTGGTCGTCCTCGTGGGCTTCGCGATCGGCGCCACCACCGCGGGTATCGGCGTCCTCGCGCCGATCCGCACGATGCTGCAGAGACCGGTCATCTCGTTGGGAGACGGCGGCGCGGTCACGCTGCCCGGCGTCACCGGCGTCTCCCCGTGGATCGTGATCGCCGGGCTGCTCGTGCTGGGCGCGATCTGGCTCCGTCGCGGGCGCCGCGAGCCCGAGCACGGCACGTGGCGGTGGCCGGCCACCGGCGCCGCGGTGGGCGTGATGATCGTGGTCGGCTGGTGGGCATCTGCGCTCGGCGATCACCCGGTGGGCATCACGTTCGCAGCCAACACCGGCCACCTCCTCACCTACCCGATGGTCGGCTACCCGAACCGCGTGACCTGGAGCATGCTGATGGCCCTCGGCGTGCCCGTCGGCGCGTTCATCGCGGCCTGGACCACCGGCACGTTCGCCTGGAAGTGGCCCCCCGCCTCGAGTCTCGCGAAGATCTTCGGCGGCGGACTCCTCATGGGGGCGGCCGCGCTCGTCGCCGAGGGCTGCAACATCAACCAGGGCCTCACCAACTCCGCGACGCTCGCCGTCGGCAGCCTCCTGACCTTCGCCTCCATGTGCGCGGGCGCCTGCCTCACCCTCTGGTGGATGTTCCTCCGCAAGCCCTGAGCGCACGGCCGGCGAGAACGGGCGGGAGGCGGGGCCGCGGGGCGGGGTGGTGGCTCGCGGACCACGAGGCGCGATCTCGTCTCCTCGCGGGTAGCAGTTCCCAATCTGGAAGGCGAGGTTCCTGGCGATCGCTGGCAGGAACGGGTCCGTCGAGCCACCACCCCGCCCCGCGGCCCCGCCTCCCGCCCTTCCCGCTGGAGTGTTACAGACCCTGCCGGAGGACGATCACCTCGCCTCCAAGAATGGGAACTGCTACCCCCGTCGAGGCGAGATCGCGCCTCGTGGTCCGCGAGCCACTCCCCGCCCCACCGCCGGCAGGCTCCTGACCTTCGAATCGATGTGCGCCGGCGCCTGCCTCACACTCTGGTGGATGTTCCTCCGCAAATCCTGACGCCGCCCAAGGGCGAACGGGAGGGGCCGGCGGCGGGGCGGGGTGGTGGCTCGACGGACCCGTTCCTGCCAACGATCGCCAGGAGCCTCGCCTCCCAGAATGGGAACTGCTACCCCGTCGAGACGAGATCGCGCCTCGTGGTCCGCGAGCCACCACCCCGCCCCGCCGCCGGCCCCTCCCGCTCCGCGCGCTGAGGTGCTACAGGCCTTGCCGGAGGACGATCACCTTCACGGGCTGGCCCGGCTCTATCGTCGTGCGGCCGGGGACGACGGCGAGGCCGTCGGCGGCGACCATCGAGCGGAGGACGCCCGAGCTCTGCGTGCCGGTGAGGCGCGCGCCATAGCCGTCGCCGTCGGGCGTGAGGGTCACGCGCAGATAGCCGCGGCGGCTGTCGCCGTTCTTGATCGCGGCGAGCGCGTGCGCGGTGATGGTCGGCCGCTGCAGGCGCGAGTGCCCGGCCATGCGGAGGAGGGCGGGGCGCACGAACAGCTCGAAGGTCACCATGGCGGAGACCGGGTTGCCCGGCAGCGCGAAGAGGGCCAGCGCGGCCTTGCCGTCCTGCGGGATCGTGGAGAACGCGATCGGCTTTCCGGGACGCATGTCCACCAGCCAGAGATGCTGCTCGGCGCCGAGACGGGCCAGCGCGTCCTTCACGAAGTCGTGCTCGCCGACCGAGACGCCGGCGGAGGACATCACCAGATCGCACCCGAGCCCCCAGCGCAGCCGACCCTCGATATCCTCCAGGCGATCCCCCGCGATGCCGAGGCTCACCGGCTCGGCAAAGGCCTCGAGCACCTGGGCCACGAGCGAGTAGCTGTTGGAGTTCGGGATCTGACCGGGACCGATGCGCCCGCCCAGATCCACCAGCTCGTCGCCGGTGGACAGGATCCCGACGCGCGGCCGACGGATCACGCTCACCCGCGCCCGCCCGACGGTGGCGAGCAGGCCGATGTCGGCGGCGCTGAGCACGCGCCCCCGCTCGAGGACCCGATCGCCCCGCGTCATGTCCTCACCGCGCGGGCGCACGAAGTCGCCGGCGCTCACGGGGCGGGGCACCAGCAGCGCGCCGCCCTCCTCGGTGACGTCCTCCTGGGGGATCACCGAGTCCGCGCCCTCGGGTAGCGGCGCCCCCGTGAAGATCCGGAAGGCCTCGCCGGCCCGGAGCGGGCGCTCGGCCATGGCGCCCGCCGGCACGCGCCCGGCCACCGCCAGGCGGGCGGGAGACCTGGCGGCGGCCGCGCCGGTGTCGTCGCTGCGAAGCGCGTAGCCGTCCATCGAGGAGGCCGGCCAGGGCGGCATGTCGCGCGGACTGTCGATGTCCTCGGCGAGCACGCGGTGGAGGCTCTGGGGGAGCGCGACGCGCTCGTCGCCCAGCGGCGCCACGCGGGAGAGAATGCGGTCGAGGGCCTCTTCGACGGAGATCACGCCGCGTATTCTACCGCGCGGCCGCTCCGCCCGCGGCCCGACCTACCGGGACAGGTTCAGGACCGGCTTGTAGCGAGCGAGGAACCAGGTGCGGCTCAGCATGAACAGCGCGAAGAAGCCGAGCGTGACCAGGACCTCGATGATGCCGTGCGGGATCGCGGTCTGCTTGAGGGACACCGAGACGACGAGCACCCGCTCGAAGAAGATCGCGATCCAGCCCATCCAGAGGATCACGGTGAGGACCTTGTGCCGCGTGGGAGGCCGCCCGGTGAGGCGCTTGAGCAGATACGAGAACGGGATCAGCCAGCCGACGATGAAGATGGCCCAGGCCAGGCGCCCCCACGGCTGCTGCAGGAAGCCCAGCACGAAGAAGCGGGTCTCGTTCGGCACGTTGCCGTACCAGATGATCAGGTACTGCGAGAAGAAGAAGTACATCCACACGATGCTCAGCGCGAACGTGAGCTTGGTGACGTCCTGGATGGCCTTCGGGGCGACCGCGGTCACGCCCGCCTGGTTGTAGCGCAGCGTGAGGTAGGTCACGAGGCCGAAGCCGGTGTACATCGAGCTCACCACGTAGTAGCCGCCGAGCAGGCCGCTGTACCAGATGGGATCGAGCGACATGATGAGGTCGAAGCCCCAGAGCGACAGCACCACCACGTACAGGATCAGCATGATGGTGCTGAGCCGCATCAGCCGGTCGTTGCCCACCTCGGCCGGGATGCCGGCCTGGTCGGCCGCGAACACCGCCTTGGTGTAGCGCATGGCCACCCAGTACAGCAGCAGCACGCCGATGCCGATGCGCAGCGACATGAACGGCACGTTCAGCCAGGCCGCCTTGTTGGGCAGCGGATGGCTCACCCACGGGTACAGGACCGCCCGCCCCGCGAACAGCACGAGGAAGAGCACGAACGACACCGGCAGGAAGCCGGCGGTCGTCAGCGCGATCCGCTTGATGGTGGGCGACCAGCGCCCCTCCGTCACCTGGATCATGCCGGCGATGGCGGGCCCGGTGATGGCCAGGCTCGACCAGAACAGCAGGTTGATCAGGTAGATCATCCAGGTCCGGAGCGGCTGGCCCTGGGTGATGCCGTAGAGGAAGGCGACGATCCCGAGGGCGGCCAGCAGGACCAGCAGCGGCTGGGGCACGCGCGGGACCGGAGCGGCCGACACGGTCGTGTTCGCGCTCATTTCTTGGCCAGCGTTCGCACGTAGTTCACGATCGCCCACCGCTCGTCGGGCGTCAGGGCCTCGCCGTACGAGGGCATGACCGCGCCGCCGACGCTCAGGTAGCTCTCCCAGTACCCATCGGTGCGGACCTTCTGCAGCTCCGGGTTCGTGAGGTCGGCCGGCGGGACGAACTTCGTGGACACGGGGCCGTCACCCTTGCCGCTGGCCCCGTGGCACGGCGTGCAGTAGATCGCGAAGAGCTCTCCGCCGCGGCTCACCGACTGGGTGGTGGCCGCGATCGGATTGCGCCGGGCCGCGGCGGCATCACGATCCGCCGGCGAGTAGTACATCTGGCCGCCGTTGCGCGGAAGGCTGCCGGTCGGCATCGAGTAGGCCGCCTCGCCGGGCATCACCCGCTGCGTGTGGAACATGTCGGTCTGCCACCAGTGCACCACGTTCAGCGCGAGCCAGCCGCCGAAGGCCCCCACCACCAGCAGCGACAGCACGAACACCCACTTCATCATCGCCGGACCTCTTCCGCGCCCGCGCCGGACAGCACCGAGCTCACCGAGTCCACCTTGTCGGCCGGGCACGCCACCGCGACCCCGAAGCGATCCAGGGTGAAGCGCGGATCGTAGGTGGCCGACGGCCGCAGCTTCGGCAGGCGTCCCAGGACCAGGATGGCGAGGGCGCTGGCCAGCCCGCCCAGGAGGATGGTCAGCTCGAAGGCGATGATGATGAAGGGCGGGATGGACACGACCGCCTTCCCGCCGGTGAGCAGCTCCCACTTCAGCGAGGTCCAGATCGTCAGGAAGAAGCCGGTCGCGGTGCCGGTGAGGCCGCCGACCAGCGTGAAGAGCCGGACCGAGGACACGGGGCGGACACTCTCCACCTCCTCCTCGATCTCCTCCACCGGAACCGGGGTGTAGACGGTCAGGTCCCCGAAGCCCTTGGCCCGCAGGTCCCGGATGGCCTGGAGCGTGGTGTCGACGTGCGCGAACACCCCGAGCACGTTGGCGGTCGCCATCTCAGTGATGGCCTCCATGGGCGCCGTGCTTGAGCGGATGGGGCAAGACTTCCTTGACCTCCACGATCGACAGCGACGGCATCACGCGGATGAAGCCCAGGAACAGCAGGAAGAACCACGCGAAGGAGGCCACCGTGATCGTGGTGTCCACGACGCGCGGCAGGTACACGCCCCACGTGTACGGATAGAAGTCATAGCCCAGACCGGGGACGATGATGTTGAATCGCTCGAGCCACATGCCGATGAGGACGAAGATCGACACCACGTACAGGATCACCAGGTTGGTCCGCGCCTTCCGCCAGAAGAGCACGAGGGGGATCAGCGAGTTGCAGATGTACTGCAGCCAGAAGGTGAACGTGTAGGCCTTGAAGGCCCGCGCGAAGAGCGACGCCCGCTCGTACACCTCGCCGCTGTACCACGCGGTGCCCGACTCGCAGAGATAGAAGTAGGTCAGCACCAGGCTGGTGACCAGGGTCAGCTTGGCCATCGCGTCCAGATGCCGGTCGGTGATGTAGGCGTGCCAGCCGAACACGGCGCGCATGGGGATGATGAGGATCAGCACCATGGCGAAGCCCGAGAAGATGGCTCCGTCCACGAAGAACGGGGCGAACAGGCTCGAGTGCCAGCCGGGGATCAGGGCCATCGCGAAGTCGAACGACACCACGCTGTGCACGGAGAGCACGAGGGGGGTCGCCAGCGCGGCGAGCAGTCCGTAGGCGCGACGGTAGTGCCGCCACTGCCAGTCGCTCCCCTCCCAGCCGAGCGCGCAGACCGCGAAGACCTTCCGCTTGAGCCCGGTGGACCGGTCGCGGATCGCCGCGATGTCCGGCACGAGGCCCACGATGAAGAAGACCACGCTGATGGTCAGATAGGTCGAGATCGCGAACACGTCCCAGATGAGGGGCGACTTGAAGTTCGGCCAGAGGTAGCGCTGGTTCGGATAGGGCATGAGCCAGTAGGCGAACCACATGCGCCCGACGTGGATCAGCGGAAACAGCCCCGCGGTCATGACCGCGAAGACGGTCATGGCCTCCGCGCCCCGGTAGATCGAGGTGCGCCACTTCGCCCGGAAGAGATACAGGATGGCGGAGATCAGCGTGCCCGCGTGGCCGATACCGATCCAGAACACGAAGTTGGTGATGTAGAGCGCCCACATCTGCGGCGTCCGGATACCGGCCGCGCCCAAGCCGACCCAGATCTGCCAGGCCCACGCGGCCACGCCGGCGGCGAGGATGAGCGCGATGAGCGTCATCCACGCGAAGTAGGTGTTACCCGCGGTCAGCAGCGTCCGGTCGACATCGTGGTTGACGTCGGCCCACGTGGGCTGCGCGGCGCCGGCCGGAGGAGCGCTCACGCGTGGCCTCCGGGGGCCTTGTGGCCGCCGGCGGGCTCGGTGCGCACGACCTTCTTGAGATAGGTCACGCTGGGCTGGGTCCCGATCTCCCCGAGCACGTGGTAGCCGCGGGGCGACCGCGCCAGCTTGGCGCTCTCCGCGTTGGCGTCCTTCAGGTTGCCGAAGGTGATCGCGCGGGTCGGGCACGTCTGCTGACAGGCGGTCTGCATGTCGCCGTCGCGCACCGCCCGCCCGTCATCGCGCGCCTGCGCCTTGGCGGCCACGATGCGCTGCAGGCACATCGTGCACTTCTCCATCACACCGGCCTCGCGCACCGTCACGTCCGGATTCAGCTGCTGGTCGAGCGGGGCCGGCCACGTGTAGTTGAACCAGTTGAAGCGCCGGACGTGGTACGGGCACGCGTTGCCGCAGTACCGCGTGCCCACGCACCGGTTGTAGACCTGCCCGTTCAGGCCCTCCCGGGTGTGGTAGGCCGCGTAGACCGGGCACACCGGCTCGCACGGCGCCACCTCGCAGTGCTGGCAGAACATCGGCATGAACATGTTGAGCGGCTGCGCGGCGGTGCCCTCCTGCCAGCGCTCCAGCCGCAGCCAGTGCTGGATGCGCCCGTAGGCCGCCTGCTCGCGTCCCACCACCGGGACGTTGTTCTCGCTCTGACAGGCGACCACGCACGCCGAGCAGCCGGTGCAGCGGTCCACGTCCACCGTCATGCCCCACTTGTACTCGGCGTACTTCATCGGCGGATACATGCTCGGATGACTGGCGTCGGCCGGGGCCCGTCCGCGCAGGTCCAGCTCGCGGGCGGCGGTGAGGCCCACGTACTGCGCGAGCTCGCGCTCGTCCTGATCGAACGTGGCCTGCGGCACCGCGAGGGCGCGCCGCCCTCCGGTCTGCGCCAGCGACACCTTCACGCCGAGGTAGATGGGACCACCCGACGCGGGATCGGGCGTCGACCCGAGGAGATCGACGGGATTCGCTCCCACGTTCAGGAACGTGCTGGGCTGCGGGTTGCTGGCCGCCGTCGACGGCGTCCCGGCCGCATAGGCACCCGACAGCTTGCGCCCCTGTCCCATGGGCACCGCCACCGCCCCGGGGTGCACGAGATCGGTCGGATAGGCGGGCAGCTCGATCGCGCCGTTCGGCGAGGTCAGGGTGAGCAGGTCGCCGCGCCGGATCCCCATCCGGGTCGCCGTCTCGGTTGGCACCTCGACCCAGGCGTCCCAGCTCACCTGGGTCATCGGGTCCGGCGCTTCCTGCAGCCATGCCCGGTCCGCGCCACGGCCGTCGTAGAAGCGGCTCGACGGATACACGAGGAGCACGTGGGAGCCGTTGCCGTCCAGCCGCGCGGGCGCGGCCGAAACCCGACCGGCCTCCGGCCGCAAGCTCATCGGGCTCGGCGGGACGTTCCGCCACACTCCACCCCGCCGGAGCGCCGCCTCCCAATAGGCCGGGAACGGCTCGGCGCTGCCCTGGGCCCGCGCCATCTTCTGCCACTCTTCCGTGAGGAAATCGCGGAAGGTCGGCCAGGGCAGCGGGCCCTTGCCCTCCTCGAGCCGCAGGGCTTGACGGCCCACGCTCAAGAGGATGTCGCCGGGGTTCTTCGCCTGGACCGGCTTGCCCTCGATCAGCACCGGCCCCATCGCGGGCTGCAGGAGCCCGAGCACGCCCTCCTGCGGCGAATAGTCGCCCCACGACTCGAGCGGATGCAGGGTCGGCAGCACCACCGCGGCGCGCGCCGTCGTCTCGCTCGATCGGCTCGCGAGGGCCACGACCAGCGGCACCTTGCCGAGCGCGTCGGCGAAGCCCGACTTCGCAGGCATCGCATACACCGGGTTGACGTCGACCAGCACCAGCACGTCGATCTGCCCGCCCGCCATCGCCTGGGTCAGCGCCACCATGTCGGAATAGGGATTCGCGCGCCCGAAGGCCGAGGCCGAGCCGAAGCGGACGCGGGGGCCCACCGCCCCGATCGCCACGTTGAGCAGGTTGATCGCGACCAGCGTGTCCGTGCTGCTGGAGCCGGCGCCGGCCATCCCGCCACCGACGACGAGGCCCGCCTTCGAGCGCGCCAGGTCCCGCGCGACCCGTCGGATCGTGTCGGCGGGCACGCCGGAGGCCGACGCGGCCGCGTCCACGTCCGCCGAGCGGGTCGCCGAGCGCAGCGTGTTCGGATCGCCGCCGCCCGTCGCGAGCCCTTCGTCCACGACGACCTTGAGCATGGCGAGGGCGAGCAGCCCCTCGGTGCCCGGCGCGTTCCGCACCCATTCGTCCGCGTTGGCAGCGGTCATCGACGCCCGGGGCTCGACGTGCACGAAGGTGCCGGTGCGCCCCTGGTAGAACGCGTGCATGCGCGAGAAGTCGGCGGTGTAGGCGACCGGCGACAGCCACGTCTCCAGGAAGTCGGCGCCGAAGGACACCAGGTACGCAGCCTCGCCGATCGCGTACTCCGGTATCGCGTCCCGTCCGAACGTGATGCGGTTCGCCGCCCGCACCGCCTCGTAGGCGAGCGGCTCGTACGAGATACGCGGACGCGCGCCCACCAGCCGCACCCACTCGTCCATCAGCCGGCCGAGGCTTCCCGTCTCGAGCCCGCTCACGATCGCGATGCGCCCGCCCTGCTTGCCGCCGGCGAGGGCGGCGATCTTGTCGGCCACCTGCTTCTCGGCGTCGTCCCAGGCGACCGGCTGGCCCTTCGCCAGCGCGCCGCGGAACCGATCGGGATGGTAGAGCGCCTGCAGTCCAGCGTGACCGCGGATGCAGAGCGCGCCGGTGTTCACCGGATGATCCGGGTTGCCCTCGAGCTTGATCACGCGGCCGTCGCGGTTCTTGGCGATGAGGCCGCATCCGGCTGGGCACTCGCGGCACACCGTCGAGAAATATGCCGGTACGCCGGGGACGATGTTGTCGGGAGGGACGACGTAGGGGAGGAGCGTTCCTGCCGATGGTCCGCAGCCGCCCGTCGCCGCCGCGGCGCCGGTGGTGGCGACGATCTTGAAGAACGACCGGCGATCCATCACACTCATCCACTCCTCCGCCCAACTCGCATTGGCAGGTGACGCAGCCCCCCGCTGGACGTGCTCTCCCGCTCTGAGGCGTGCCGTGGATGAAGACCGGTGGTTCTTCGACGCGTGTCCGGGCTCCAGCCTTGTGAACCCTATCACGTGAAAAAACGAAGTGTCAATACTCTGCGAGGCTAGCGGACCTTCTGGAGCGCTTCGCGGCCGGCGCGGGCCGCCTCCGCCAGGTCCTCGTCGCGATGGGCGAGCGAGACGAAGGCCGCCTCGAACTGCGAGGGCGCCAGGAACACGCCGCCCTCTCGCATCGCGTGGAAGTAGCGCGCGTACCGAGTGGTGTCGGCGCGCTTGGCGGAGCTATAGTCGGTCACCGGGCCGTCGGTGAAGAAGACGGTCAGCATCGAGCCGACGCGATTCACGGTCACCGGAACGCCCGCCGCGCGGGCCGCCTCGACCACGTCGCGCTCGACACGCGCGCCGAGGGCTTCCAGCCGCTCGTACGTGCCGGGCGTCTGCAGCGCGCGGAGCGTGGCGAGGCCGGCCGCCACCGCGAGCGGGTTCCCGGAGAGCGTCCCCGCCTGGTAGACGCCGCCCAGCGGCGACACCCGCTCCATGATGCGGCGCGAGCCGCCGTAGGCGCCCACCGGCAGTCCCCCGCCGATGATCTTGCCGAGGCAGGTCAGGTCCGGCCGCACGCCGTAACGGGCCTGCGCGCCGCCCCACGCGACCCGGAACCCGGTGATCACCTCGTCGAAGATGAGCAGGCTGCCGTGCCGCGCGGTCAGGTCGCGCAGGCCGGCGAGGAATCCGGGGGCGGGCGGGACCACGCCCATGTTGCCGGCCACCGGCTCCACGATCACCGCCGCCACCTGCTCGGGATGCGCCTCGAGCTGGCGTCGGACCGCGTCCAGATCGTTGAACGGGACCGTCAGGGTGAGCGCGGCCAACGCGGGCGGCACGCCGAGACTGTCCGGCACCCCGAAGGTGGCGCCGCCGGACCCCGCCTTCACGAGCAGGCTGTCGGCGTGGCCGTGGTAGCAGCCGTCGAACTTGATGATGAAGTCGCGCCCGGTGGCGCCGCGGGCGAGCCGGATCGCGCTCATCCCGGCCTCGGTGCCCGACGAGACCAGCCGCACCATCTCCATGCTCGGCACCGCGCGGCCGATGAGATCGGCCATCTCCACCTCGCCCGGCGTGGGTGCGCCGTAGCTGGTGCCGCGGCGCACCGCCTCGGTCAGCGCTTCCACCACCGCCGGCGCCGCGTGCCCGAGGATCAGCGGCCCCCACGAGCCGAGAAAGTCGACGTAGGAGCGGCCGTCGACGTCGAACACGCGGGCCCCGTCCCCGCGGGCCACGAAGAACGGGGCCCCGCCCACGCCGCGGAACGCCCGCACCGGGCTGTTGACGCCCCCGGGCATGAGGCGCTGGGCGCGCTCGAAGAGATCGTCGGAGCCGGTCACGCGATCAGGAGGGCGTGAAGTCGGTCGGCGCGAAATCGCGCGCGGACTTGTCCCAGACGAACGCGGCCACGTCGTCCACGCGGCGGTCCACCACCGACAGCACGACGTAGACCGCGTCGGGATAGGCGGGCTCGCCGTTGATGAGCGCGTTCTGCCGGTCGGTCGCCGAGAAGTAGGCCCCGGTGTCGATGTGGGAGTGATAGATGATCGCGACGCGGTAGCCCTGCCCCTCGCGCCGGCCGATGGCCAGCAGGTCCTTGGGATCGATGAAGTAGGCGGTGCGGGAATCGCGCGAGTGGCGCACCGGGTCCTTGGCGTGCAGCTCGTCCTGGATGTTGCGGCAGGGCATCAGGAGCCGGTCCGGCTCGGGTGAGGTCCGCTCCAGGAGAACGCCGCAGCACTCCGCCGGGTACTCCGTCACCGCCTGAGCGCGCACCCGTTGCAGCTCGTCGGACGTGAGGATCATCCGGGCGCGGTCAGCCCCGTCCCACCGCGAGGGCCGGCCCGCCGCCCGCGAGGGCTGGCCCGCCGCCCGCGAGGGCTGGAATGATCGATACCTCGTCGCCGTCCTTTAGCGCGGTGTCGAGTCCCTGGAGCGCCTCGATCGCCTCGTTGTTGACGTAGATGTTGACGTGGTGGTGGACCTCGCCCTGCTCGTTGCGCACCAGACCCTTCAGCCCGCCGAACTGGTCCTCGAGCTCGTCGAGCAGGCCCTTGACGTCGGGCGCCTCCACGGAGACCCGGTCCGCGTTCCTGGTCGCGCGGCGGAACGGCGTCGGGATGTAGACCTGGACACTCATGGCCGCCTCTCCTAGAAGGTGACGCTCAGATAGCGCTCGCCAGTATCGCACAGCACGGTGACCACGACGTGATCGGCCGCCATCGTCTCGGCGACCTGGCACGCCGCGAACACGTTGGCGCCCGACGAGATGCCGACGAGGAGCCCCTCCTCGCGGGCGAGACGCCGCGCCATGGCCGTGGCGTCCTCGTCGCGCACCTGTATGATGTCGTCCAGCACGGAGCGGTTCAGGATGCCGGGCACGAAGGACGCGCCGATGCCCTGGATGCCGTGCGGCCGGAAGCGCCCTCCGGAGAGCACCGGCGAGCGCGCCGGCTCGACGCCGACCACCCGGACGCCGGGCACGCGCTCCTTCAGGACCTCGCCGACCCCGGTCACCGTGCCGCCGGTCCCCACCGCGGCCACGAAGGCGTGCACGCGCTCCTCGGTCGCGTCGAGGATCTCCTGCGCGGTGGTGCGCCGGTGCGCCTCCGGATTCGCGGGATTCTCGAACTGCAGCGGCATGAAGTAGTCGGGATGCTCGCGGCAGATCTCCTGCGCCGCGAAGACCGCCCCGGTCATGCCCTCGATGGCCGGAGTCAAATGGATCTCGGCCCCGTAGCGCGCGAGGAGGCGCTGCCGCTCCACGCTCATGTCGTCGGGCATGGTCAGGATGAGGCGGTAGCCGCGCACCGCGCAGACCATCGCGAGCCCGATGCCGGTGTTGCCGCTGGTCGGCTCCACGATGGTGGCCCCGGCCTTGAGCAGCCCGCGCCGCTCCGCCTCCTCGATCATCGAGAGCGCGATGCGGTCCTTCACGCTTCCGCCCGGGTTGAGCGATTCCATCTTGGCCAGGACGACGGCGCCGCCCGGCTTGGGAATGCGGTTCAGGCGCACCAGCGGCGTGCCGCCCACCAGGTCCAGCACCGATCCGGCCAGCCGTGGCCGGGTCGGCGCGGCCGTCTTCCGCGTCGTCGTCATCGTCCTGTGTCCCCTGCTCGGATTCAGATGTGGTACATCGGCCGCGCCGCGCTGCGACGCTCCTCGGCGCGCCGGCGGAGATCCTCCAGGGTGGTCCGGTCCACCACCGAGGCCACCGCGTCGGCAATCTCCTGCCACAACTCGGCAAGGCCCGCCGCCTCTCCGGCCGGCCCGCCGTTGCGGCGCGAGGCATCGGGGCCGGCCGTCGGCCCATCGACCGCGCGGAGCACCGCCCCCACCGTGATGCTGTCGGCGGGCCGGCTCAACCGGTAGCCGCCCGCCGAGCCGCGCCGGGCGTAGAGGAAGCCGGAGCGCTTGAGCTGCAGCAGCACCTGCTCCAGGTAGCGCTGCGGGATGCCCTGCCGGGCCGCGATGTCCTGGATCGGCTGCAGGTCGCGGCCCTCGTGCAGGGCGAGATCCACCATCGCCTTGATGGCGTACTCGCCCTTGGCCGAGATCCTCACGCGCGGCCCTGCTCGATCAGGCGGGCCGCGTCCTTGGCGAAGTAGGTGATGATGATGTCGGCGCCCGCGCGGCGGATGCCGGTCAGCGCCTCCAGCACCGCGCGCTCCTCGTCGAGCCAGCCGAGCTGCCCGGCCGCCTTCAGCATCGCGTACTCGCCCGAGACCGAATAGGCGGCCACCGGCAGCCCGAACTCACCCTTCACGCGCGCGATGATGTCGAGATACGGCAGCGCGGGCTTCACCATCACGATGTCGGCGCCCTCGTCCACGTCGAGCGCGACCTCGCGCATCGCCTCGACCGCGTTGGCGGGATCCATCTGATAGGAGCGGCGGTCGCCGAACTGCGGGGTGGAGTCCGCCGCCTCGCGGAACGGCCCGTAGAACGCGGAGGCGTACTTGGCCGAGTAGGCCATGATCGGCGTCTCGGGGAATCCCGCCTCGTCCAGTCCCTCGCGGATGGCGGCCACGCGGCCGTCCATCATGTCCGACGGCGCCACCATGTCGGCCCCCGCCTCGGCGTGCGACACCGCGGTGCGCGCGATCAGCTCGAGGGTGGGATCGTTCTTCACCCGCCCGTCCTCGACCACCCCGCAGTGGCCGTGGCTCGTGTACTCGCACAGGCACACGTCGGTGATCACGAGCAGGTCCGGGATGGTGTCCTTCACCGCCCGCACCGCCTGCTGGATGATGCCGTCCTCGGCGTAGGCCTCGGTCCCGCGGGGGTCCTTGTCGCGCGGCAGTCCGAAGAGCAGCACCGCCGGGATGCCCATCGACGCCGCGTCCTTGCACTCCTTCAGCAATTCGTCGATCGAGAGCCGACACTGCCCGGGCATCGAGCTGATCGGCTCGCGGACCCCTCGTCCGTGCACCGCAAAGAGCGGATAGACGAAGTCGTCGACGCGCAGGGCGGTCTCGCGCACCATGGAGCGGAGCAGCGGCGACTCGCGGAGCCGCCGGGGACGGTAGAGGGGGAACGGCATGCGCTAGCTCCTTGCTGGCTCGAAGTGGGCGACGATGGCGCGGGCCAGGCCCGGTATCGTGTACTCCTCGGGCACGATCTGCGTCGCGAGCCCGCGCCCTTCCGCGGTGGCCCGCGTGATGGGACCGATGCACGCCACCGTGACGCCGCCGAGCAGGCGCGGCAGCTCGGCGGCGCCGAACAGCCCGCAGAAGCTCCGCACCGTGGACGAGCTGGTGAACGTGACCACGTCCACGCGGCCGCCGGCCAGCGCCTCCCGCAGCGCCGGCGCATGCTCGGTCGCGAAGCGGGTTCGGTAGGCGGCGACCTCGGTCACGTCAGCGCCCAGCGCGGCCAGCTCGCGCGTCAGCACGTCGCGCGTCTCGGCGGCCCGCGGGAGCAGGATGCGCTGGCCGGCCGTCATCATCGGGCGGAGCCGATCGACGAGAGCCTCGGCGACGAACTCCTCGGGGACGGCCTCCGCGCGCAGCCCCCAGTCGGCGAGCGCCGCGGCGGTCGCGGGACCGATGGCGGCGAGGTGGGCGCGCTCCAGCAGGGCACGGCCGTGACCGGTCGCCTCGACGCGGCCGCGTACCATGGCCACGCCGTTGGCGCTGGTGAATACGACCCAGGAGAAGTCGCCCCGAAGCGCGGCGTCGAGCGGCCCCCACGAATCGGGCGGCTCGATCGCGATGGTGGGAACGAGGAGGACGTGCGCGCCGGCTGCCTCCAGGAGCTGGGCGAAGGCCGAGGCCTGCTCCCTGGCGCGGGTGATCAGCACCACCTTGCCGGCCAGGGGTTTACGTGCCCCCGCCTCGGCCGTCACTTGATCATCCGTTGCCGCGCGCATCGAGCAGCGTCCTCGCCCCCTTGGCCAGCAGAGCCTCCGCCACCACCTGGCCGAGCCGCTCGGCGCCCGACGCCGATCCGCGCGCGCTTCCGCGCAGCACGGTGGCACCGTCCAGGCTCGTGACCACCCCGGTCACGGTCAGCTCATCGCGGTCCATGCGTGCGTGGCCGGCCACCGGCGTGTGGCAATCGGCGCCGAGGCGACGCAAGAAGGCGCGCTCCGCCAGGGCCTCCGATCTGCTCCGAGTGTCGTCCAGCCGACCCAGAAGTTCAAGCACTTCCCGGTCGGCTTCACGGGCTTCGATGGCGAGCACGCCCTGTCCGACCGCGGGCACGAACTCGTCGAGGTCGAGCGGCAGGACATGCGGCGGGGAGACGCCGAGGCGCCTCAGCCCGGCCAGGGCCAGGACGATACCGTCATAGGCCCCCACCGAGAGCTTCTCGAGCCGGGTCTCGACGTTGCCGCGGATCGGGTCGGCCCGCAGATCGGGCCGGCGAGCGAGGACCATCGCGCGCCGGCGCGGGCTGGAGGTGCCGACCGAGGCGCCCGTCGGCAGCGCCGACCAGCCGCCGGCGGTCCGGGTCAGTAGCGCGTCCCGCGGGTCCTCCCGGGCCGGAAAGGCGGCGAGCGCCAGTCCGCCGGGCAATTCGGCGGGCATGTCCTTCAGGCTGTGCACGCCCACGTCCACGGTGCCGGCGAGCAGCGCCTCCTCGATCTCCTTCACGAAGAGCGCCTTGCCGCCGAAGTCGGCGAGGGCGACCTGGGCGAGGCGATCGCCGGACGTCCGGATGACCACCGTCTCGGTCTCGACCCCGCGCACCCGCAGCGCCGCCGCCACCTCCTCGCACTGCACGAGCGCGAGGCGGCTGCCCCGCGTGCCCAGCCGCAGGATCATTCGCCCGGAGCGGGACGATCGGGACCGCGCAGCCCGAACAGCTCGGAGATCATCTCGGTCCAGCGGCGGCCGTGGCCGGCGCGGGAGGAGTCCTTGAGCTTGACCATCGGCGCGTGCAGCACCTTGTTGACGATCGACTGGCTCAGGCTCTCCATCACCCGGCGCGTCTCCTCGTCCGCCGCGGGCAGACGGCCAAGCGCCCGGGCCAGCTCCGCGCGTCGGATCGCCTCCAGCTTCTGTCTCAACGACACGATGGTGGGCACGACCTCGAGGTGCTGCAGCCGCTCCGCGAACTTCACGACTTCGCGCTCCAGGAGAGACTCGGCCCGCCGGGCCTCGCGCTGCCGCTCCTTGATGTTGGCCTCGACCACCGAGCGCAGGTCGTCGATATCGTAGCAGAACACGTTCTCCACGTCATTGACCGCGGCCTCCACGTTGCGCGGCACCGCGATATCGATGAAGAAGAGCGGCCGGCCGCGGCGAGCCTGCCGCGCGGCCCGCGCGTGCGTCGCGGTGACGATCGGCTCCGGGGCCGCGGTGGACGTGACGACGATGTCCACCACGCCGAGCGTGGCCTCCAGCTGATCGAACGGCACCGCGATGCCGCCGAGGCCGCGGGCCAGCTCCTGAGCCCGGCTCCACGTCCGGTTGGTCACGTAGAGCGGCAGCGCGCCGTGCTCCACGAGATGCCGGGCCGCCAGCTCGCTCATCTCGCCCGCGCCCACCAGCAGGACCGCCTTGCCCGCGAGGCCCTCGAAGATCTTGCGAGCCAGCTCCACCGCCGCGTAGGAGATCGAGACGGCGAGCCGGCCGACCTCCGTCTCCGACCGCACCCGTTTGGCCGCGCTGAACGCCTGGCTCATGAGCGCGTGGAGCACCGGGCCCGCGGTGCCGGCGGACTGGGCCAGCGCGAAGGCGTCCTTCACCTGGCCGAGGATCTGGGGCTCGCCCAGCACCATCGAATCGAGGCTGGCCGCGACGCGGAACGCGTGGAGCGCGGCCTCGTCGCCGGTCACCGTGTAGAGCAGCGGCTCCAGATCCCGCCACGACACGCCGCGGTGGGTCCCGAGGCGCCCGAACGCAGCCGAGCGCGCCTCACCCGGCACCGCGGCGACGCCGTAGACCTCCACCCGGTTGCAGGTGGAGAGGATCATCACCTCGTCGAGGAGCCCGCGGCCGGTGAGGTCGGAGAGGATCTCGCGGATCTTCTCTTCCTCGAGGGCGAGCTGCTCCCGCGTGGCCACCGGCGCGGTCCGGTGATTCATGCCCGCCACGAACAGGATGCCGGGAGCGCTCATGGGGTCAGGATCCGTGGCGGCCGGTGAGGAAGGCGCCGGCACCGAGGGTGGCGAGCAGCACGCAGAAGCCGGCGATCGAGAAGTAGGCGGCGCGCCGCCCGCGCCAGTGCCCCAACCCGCGGCCGACCAGGATCACCGCGTAGACCATCCACATGAAGAGCGAGAACAGGGCGAGCGGATCGAAGGCGATCACGCTGCCCCACGCGCGGCGCGCCGAGAGCACGCCCAGCAGGAGGCCCACCGTGAGGAACGGGAAGCCCGCGGTCAGGGTGGCCACCGTGAGTCGATCGAGCGTCTCGAGCGCGGGCAGTCGGCGATAGACGGTGCCGGCCCGCTTGGCCTTGAGCTGCCGCTCCTGGAGCAGGTACATGATCGCGCCGCCGAAGTTGAGCACCAGCGCGGCCAGGCCGATCAGGATCAGCGCCACGTGGACCGCGATCCACCCGCTCCGAACCGGCGCGTCGAACGCGATCGCGCGAAGCCCGGACGGCAGGCCGAGCCCCAGCACCAGGACCACCGGCAGCACGAAGGCGGACAGCGCGCGGACGCGCCCGCGCCGCTCCGCCCAGAGATCGAAGAGCACCACTGCCCAGATCACGAGCGAGATCACCTCGGGGATGGTCATGAACGGCAGCCGCCGCAGCTCGACGCCGCGGAGGATCACCGCCACCGTGTGGCACACCCAGCCCGCCTGGATCAGTAGCAGGGCGATCCACCCGAGCTGATCGCGCCGGCCCAGCAGCGAGCCGATGGAGGCCGCCGCGGCCAGGATGTAGGCGGTGAGCGCGACGTCGAACAGCACCTCGTTCACCGAGGTGCTCCGTCTTCGCGGGGCAGCAGGCGCCCGCGCGACGGCCTCGCCCCGTCGACGAGGAGCGCCTCCTTGACTTCGTGGAGCCGGCCGGCCTTGACGTGAAAGTAGGTCCGCATGTCGCTGGCTGCGCGGCCTCAGTATAAAGGAAGGGGCTTCGGGCGCGGCTCTCTGTCCACGGGGCCGTAGAGCACGCGCACGAGCACGAGGCCGTGCGCGGGCGCGGTGCGACCCGCGCGGGTGCGGTCGCGCCCGTGCAGCAGCTCCGCGATCCAGCCGGGACCCTGCGCGCCCCGGCCGATCTCGACCAGGCTGCCGACGATGTTGCGCACCATGTGGTGAAGGAAGCTGTCGCCGGCGACGCACACCGCGAGCAGCCGACGCCGCGTCACCACGCGCACCGACCGGATCGTGCAGACCGGCGTCCGATCGCGGCCCGCCGCCGCGCAGAAGGCGGAGAAGTCGTGCTTGCCCCGGAGGGCGCGCGCCGCGGCCGCCATCGCCCCCGCGTCCAGCGGGAACGGGACGTGCCACGCGTAGCGTCGCCGGAACGGGTCGGCCGGCGCGCTGCGGTCGATGAGATAGGCGTAGCGCTTGCCCCGCGCCCAGCGCCGCGCATCGAAGCCCGCGGGCGCCTCGGCCGCCTCGACCACGCGCACCGCCGGCGGCAGCAGGGCGTTGAGCGCCCGCTGCAGGGCCGCCGGCGCCATCGGAGACGACGTGGCAAGGCTGGCCACCTGCCGGAGGGCGTGCACCCCGGCGTCGGTGCGGCTCGCGCCGGTCACCCGAACCGGCTCGCCCAGCACCCGCGCGGCCGCGCCCATGACGAGCCCCTGGACCGTGTCGCGCCCCGGCTGGATCTGCCAGCCGTGGAGGTCCGTGCCCTCGTAGGCGAGCGTGAGCCGGACGGCGCGCCCGGGCTCGCCCATCGGGCGATCAGCGGATCAGCAGCTCGGCGATCTGGATGCCGTTGAGCGCGGCGCCCTTCCGGAGCTGATCGCCGACCACCCAGAAGTTCAGCGCATTGGGCATGGACAGGTCCTCGCGGATCCGTCCGACGTAGCAGTCGTCTTGCCCCTCGACGAGGACCGGCATCGGGTACCGGTTGTCGGCGGGCTCGTCCCACAGCTTGAGCCCGGGGAAGCCGGCGAGCACCTCGCGGGCGCGCTCCCGACCGAGCCGCGCCTCGGTCTCGGCGTTGACCGCGACCGAGTGCGCGGTGAACACGGGCACCCGCACCGTGGTGGGGGAGATCGGCAGGTCCGGCAGCTCGAGGATCTTCCGCACCTCGTTCACCAGCTTGATCTCCTCGCCGGTGTAGCCGTTGTCCGCGAACTTGTCGATGTGCGGGATGACGTTGAACGCGATCTGGTGCTGGAAGTATCGCGGCGTGATCCCCTCGCCGCGGGCCCAGGCCAGGGTCTGGCTCCGCAGCTCCTCGACCCCGTTCACACCCGCGCCGGAGACCGCCTGATAGCTGGTGGCCACCACCCGGCGCAGGCGGCCGGCGTCGTGCAGCGGCTTCAGCGGCATCACGGTGACGATGGTCGTGCAGTTCGGGCACGCGAGGATGCCGCGATGGCCCCGGACCGCGTGGGGGTTGATCTCGGGCACCACCAGGGGAACCTGGGGATCCATGCGGAACGCGTTCGACTTGTCGATCACGATCGCCCCCGCCCGCACCGCGTGCGGGGCCAGCTCCTTCGACTGCTGGGACCCGGCGGAGAAGAGCGCCAGCTCCACGCCCTTGAACGAGTCCGGGCCCGCCGCCTCGACGCGAATCGACTCGCCCTTGAAGGTGACCGTCTTGCCGACCGACCGGGCCGAGGCGAAGGCGCGCAGCTCGCGCACCGGGAACTTGCGCTCCTCGAGGAGCTTCACCGTGGTCTGCCCGACCGCGCCGGTCACACCCACCACCCCTACCACCAGCCCTGAAGCCATCTCTCAGTGTCCCCCGAATAGCTGATCGATCAGTATGACTTCTCGACCTGTCGTGCCATGAGGTCGCCCATCTCTGCCGTGCCCACCAGCTTGGTGCCCGCGGAGTGGATGTCACGCGTCCGGTGGCCCTGCTCCAGCACGGCCAGCACCGCGGCGTCCACCCGGTCCGCGTCGGCTCCGCGCTCGAGCGAATAGCGCAACAGCATGGAGGCCGACAGGATGGCCGCGATCGGGTTGGCCACCCCTTGCCCGGCGATGTCCGGCGCAGTGCCGTGGACGGGCTCGTAGAGGCCCATGCGCCCCCCCTTGCCGCCGAGGCTGGCCGAAGGCAGCATGCCCATGGAGCCGGCCAGGATGGCCGCCTCGTCGGACAGGATGTCACCGAACGTGTTCTCGGTGACGATGGTGTCGAAGTGGGTGGGCTTGTGGACGAGCGCCATCGCGCAGTTGTCGACGAGCACGTGCTCGAGCGCCACCTGGGGATAGTCCTTCGCCACCCGCGTCACCACCTCCCGCCAGAGCTGCGAGACCACCAGCACGTTGGCCTTGTCCACCGAGGCCAGGCGCTTCTTGCGCTTCATGGCCACGTCGAAGGCGGCGCGGGCCACCCGCTCGATCTCCCGGGTGGTGTAGGCCATGGTGTTCACCGCCCGGGCCCCGCCGTCCGCGAAGTCCTCGCGGCCGCGCGGCTCGCCGAAGTAGAGGCCGCCGGTGAGCTCGCGAATCACCATGAGGTCGGTGCCCTCGACCACCGAGCGCTTGAGCGGCGAGGCATCCACCAGCATCGGGAAGCACGTGGCCGGGCGCAGGTTGGCGAAGAGGTCCAGCTCCTTGCGAATGCCGAGCAGCCCGCGCTCCGGGCGGTGCTCCTGCGGCAGGCCGTCCCACTTGGGGCCGCCCACCGCGCCGAACAGGATCGCCTGCGCGCTCTGGCAGAGGCTCAGCGTGGCCGGCGGCAACGGGTGGCCGGTGGCGTCGATCGCCGAGCCGCCGATCAACGCGGTCTCGAACTCGAAGCCGATGCCGGTGGCCTTCGCGACGACCTGCAGGACCTTCTGGGCCTCGGGGGTGACCTCTTGCCCGATCCCGTCGCCGGGCAGCACCGCGATCTTGTACGTCGCCATGACGTCTCCTCAGGCTCTCCGCTCGCGCTCGTGCCCCTCGCCCGTCTCGCGGTCGGCGGCGAGGCCCAGCACCTCGCGGCGCCGGGCCCACAGGGGCCGCGTGGGGCCGCTCAGCACGTACGTGGAGAAGAGCAGGAACAGGAACCACTGCGGATGCGTGGCCACGATCAGGACGCCCAGCACCACCAGCACCAGGACGCTCGCGGGCCGCCGCCGGGCGAAGTCGATCTCCTTGAAGGAGTAGTACCGGAACGTGGTCACCATCAGGATCGAGACCGCGTAGGTGCCAACCGCGATGGCCGCCCCGAGCCAGCGCGGGATCTCGTCGTCGCCCAGCAGCAGCACCACCGAGGCCACCATGCCGGCGGCGGCCGGGATCGGCAGCCCGACGAAGTAGCGGCGGTCGGTCACGCCGGAGTGCACGTTGAAGCGGGCCAGACGCAGAGCGCCGCAGATCGCGAACAGGAACGCGGCGAGCCACGCGGCGCGGCCGAGCGGGGCCAGCGCGAAGACGTACAGCATGAACGCGGGCGCGACGCCGAACGACACCACGTCGGCGAGCGAGTCGAACTCCACGCCGAACTGGCTGGTGGTGTTGGTGAGGCGCGCCACCTTGCCGTCCAGCGTGTCCAGCACCATCGCCACGAACAGCGAGATCGCCGCCTCGACGAAGCGCGACTGGGAGGCCAGGACGAGGGCGAGGAACCCGCAGAACAGGTTGCCGGTGGTCAGCAGGCTCGGCAGCAGGAAGATACCGCGCCGGGGCTGCGCGCGCAGCTCGTGCCACTTCCGTCGCCGCGGACCGCGGCCGGAGGGGTCGCTACCATGTCGGCGTCTCATCCGAGCACTCCCATCACGGACTCTCCTCCCCGCACCCGATCTCCGACCGCGACCTTCACGGTCGTGCCGCGCGGCACGATCAGATCGGTGCGCGAGCCGAACCGGATCAAGCCGAACCGTTCGCCGGCTCTCAGCGGATCACCGGGCTGCACCCGGCACACGATCCGGCGCGCCACCACCCCCGCGATCTGCTTCACCGCGACCCGCGTCTCTCCCTCGAGGCTGACGGTGCACCGCTCGTTCTCCTCGGATGCTTCCGGCCGGTACGCGGCCACGAAGCGGCCGGGCGCGTACTCCACGTTCTTCACCAGGCCCGCGATCGGCGAGCGGTTGACGTGCACGTCGAGCGGCGACAGGAAGATCGAGACGCGCACCGCCTGACCGACCCACGGATCCGTGGCCTCGACCACCGCCATCACCCGGCCATCGGCGGGGGCCAGCACGGCTCCCGGCACCTCGGGCGGAGTGCGATCGGGATCGCGGAAGAATCCCAGACAGGCCAGGGCGGCCACCCCGAAGACCGCGGCGGCCGCCCACCAGCCCATCCAACCCATGATACACGCCGCCATCGCGAGCGGCAGGATGAAGGGCCAGCCCTCGGAGGCTACCGGGATCCGCAACCGCGACTCCGCGCCGAGCGGAATCACTCCCGCGGCGGCTTGATCCAGGCCATCATCTTGCGGAGGCGGCCGCCCACTTCCTCGATGGGATGATCCGCGTCGCGCTTGCGCATGGCGAGGAAACCGGCGCGATGGGCCTGGTTCTCGAGCACCCACTCGCGGGCGAACTGGCCGGACTGGATCTCGGCGAGGATCTTCTTCATCTCGGCCTTCGCGCGGTCGTCGATGATGCGCGGGCCACGGGTGTAGTCGCCGTACTCCGCGGTGTCCGACACCGAATAGCGCATGTAGGCGAGCCCGCCCTGGTAGAAGAGGTCCACGATCAGCTTCATCTCGTGCATGCACTCGAAGTAGGCGACCTCGGGCTGATAGCCGGCCTCGACGAGGGTCTCGTAGGCCGCCTTGATCAGGTGCGAGACGCCGCCACACAGCGTCGTCTGCTCGCCGAACAGGTCGGTCTCGGTCTCCTCCTTGAACGTGGTCTCGATGACCCCGGCGCGGGTGCAGCCGACGCCCTTGCCGTAGGCCAGCGCCAGATCACGCGCCTTGCCGGACACGTCCTGGTTCACCGCCACCAGCCCCGGCACCCCCGGGCCCTGGGTGAACAGATCGCGCATCACGTGGCCGGGCGCCTTGGGGGCGATCATCGACACGTCCACGTCCGCCGGCGGCACCACCTGGTTGAAGTGGATGTTGAAGCCGTGGGCGAACATCAGCATCTTGCCCTTGGTGAGCACGCCCTTGATCGACTCCTCGAACACCTGCCGCTGGGTCTGATCCGGCAGCAGGATCATCACGATGTCCCCGGCGGCCGCCGCGTCGTTGACGGTGGTCACCCGGAGGCCGTCCTTCTCGGCGCGCGTCCAGCTCTTCGAGCCCTTGTAGAGCCCGACCACCACGTTCTGGCCGGAGTCCTTGAGGTTGAGCGCGTGGGCGTGGCCCTGGCTGCCATAGCCGATGATCGCGACGGTCTTGCCGCGCAGCAGACCGAGGTCTGCGTCCTGGTCGTAGAAGATCTTGGCCGGCATGGTCCTCTTGCCTTTCTTGGCTGCGTTGAGATCAGTGACGGAGAATCAGTCCGCGAATCCGACCACTCGGGGATCGTCGCTGGCCGGCCGCGATTCGCGCGACTTGCCCAGCCGCTCCTCGATCTTGCGCAGGCGGGTCTTGGGGCCGCGGGCGATGGCGACCTTCCCGGTCCGGACGATCTCCTGGATACCGAAAGGCCGCAGCAGCTCGATGATGCCCTCGATCTTCGACTCCTCGCCGGTGACCTCCAGCGTGTACGTCGTGGGGGTCACGTCCACCACCTTGGCCCGGAAGATGTCGCCCAGGCGGAGGATCTCCGCCCGGTTGGCCGGCTCCGCGTTGACCTTCAGCAGGAGCATCTCGCGCTCGACGTGATTCTCCTCGCTCAGATCGGTGACCTTGATGACGTCGATCAGCTTGTGCAGCTGCTTGATGACCTGCTCGATGATGAAGGCGTCGCCGCGCACCACGAGGGTCATGCGGGAGACCGAGGGATCCAGCGTCTCCCCCACCGACAAGCTCTCGATGTTGTACCCGCGCGCCGAGAACAGCCCCGCCACGCGCGAGAGCACCCCGAACTTGTTCTCGACCAGAACCGCAATCGTATGCTTTTCGATGTTCCCTGCTTCGGCCACTTCAACCCGTCCTTTCCGGCCAGATCACGCCCGATCTGCATTCGCGCCGGGCTGCCCGCTGGGGGCGGACGTCCGGACCCGCCCCTCTTTCTTATGCGGGGGCCCCGACATGGCCCCCGCACTCCCCCAGGCGGCGGACGCTCGTCGGAGTCGTCGAGGCCTCCTCCGACTCAAAATCCGGTTTGGGACTTGGCGGCTTTCTCCTTCACTTCGCGAGTGGGGAGGGCGAGGATCATGTCCTTGTTGGCGCCGCCGGCAGGCACCATGGGGAACACGCACTCGTCCTTGTCCACGCACACGTCCATCACCACCGGGGCCGGCGTGCTCAGCATCTTCTCCAGCGCGGGCACCACCTCGCTCGGCTTGGTCACCCGGATACCCACGCACCCGTAGGCCTCCGCGAGCTTCACCCAGTCCGGAATGCCGGGCAGGTCGATGGCGAAGAAGCGCTCCTTGTAGATGATGCGCTGCCACTGGCGCACCATGCCGTGCCCGCTGTTGTTGATGATGACGGTCTTGACCGGCAGGTTCTCGGTGAAGCAGGTGGCCAGCTCCTGGCTGTTCATGGAGAACGAGCCGTCGCCGTCGATGTTCACCACCAGCTTGCCGGGATGCGCGGCCTGCACGCCCATCGCGGTGGGCAGCCCGTAGCCCATGGTGCCGAGCCCGCCCGAGGTGCACCAGCGCCGCGGGTGCTTGAAGCGGTAGTACTGGGCGGCCCACATCTGGTGCTGGCCGACCCCGGTGACCACGTGCGCCTCGCCGTTGGTGAGGTTCGACAGCTCCTGGATCACGTACTGGGGCTTGATGACGTCGTCGTCCCAGTCGTAGCGCAGGGGAAAGTCGCGCTTCCACTCCGCGATCTGGGTCGCCCACTGCCGCCGGCCCTCCGCCACCGCGGCGGGCACGCCGTCCTTCATCTCCTCGCGCACCGCCTCCACCAGCCGGCGCAGGACCCGCTTGCAGTCGCCCACGATCGGGATGTCGACCTTGATGTTCTTGGAGATCGACGAGGGATCGATGTCGATGTGGATGATCTCCGCGTTCGGCGAGAACGCGTCGACCTTCCCGGTCACCCGGTCGTCGAAGCGCGCGGCCACCGCGACCAGGCAATCCGCGTGGTGCACCGCCATGTTCGCGTAATAGGTCCCGTGCATGCCCAGCATGTCGAGCGACAGCGGGTCCGCCATCGGGAACGCTCCCAGCCCCATCAGGGTCTGGGTCACCGGGATCTGGGTCAGGTCGGCCAGCTCGCGCAGCTCGGGCGCGGCGTCCGAGGAGATGGCCCCGCCGCCCACGTAGAGCACCGGGCGCTTCGCCCGCACCATCGAGCGGGCCGCCTTCTTGATCTGCCCGGGATGGCCCTCGTAGGTCGGGTTGTAGGAGCGCAGGTGCACGCGCTCCGGGTACTCGAAGGTCCACTCCTTGACCAGGATGTCCTTGGGCAGATCCACGTGGACCGGACCCGGCCGGCCGGTGGAGGCCAGATAGAAGGCCTCCTTGATGATCGGCGCCAGATCCTTGCCGTCCTTCACCAGGAAGTTGTGCTTGGTGGCCGAGCGGGTGATGCCGACGTTGTCGGCCTCCTGGAAGGCGTCGTTGCCGATGAGATGCGTCGGCACCTGGCCGGTGAAGGCCACGATCGGAATCGAGTCCATCAGCGCGTCCTGCAGGGCGGTCACGAGGTTCGTCGCGGCCGGTCCGGAGGTGACCAGACAGACTCCCACCTTGCCCGACGTCCGCGCGTAGCCTTCCGCGGCGTGCCCGGCCGCGGCTTCCTGGCGTACCAGGACGTGGCGCAGTCCTTCGAAGTCGTACAGGGCGTCGTAGATCGGCAGGACCGCGCCGCCCGGCAGACCGAAGATGAGATCCACGCCCTCTCGCTTGATGCACTCGAGCACGATCTGAGCGCCTGAAAGCTTCACCGCTTCTGTCTCCTTTGGGTGCTGCAAGCGTGACTTCTTCTCATATCCGCTCGGCTCGCCTGCGGCTGCGCCTCGCCGAACTCGGACGGCTCGCCTTCGGCGGCCCCTCGCCCGGCCACTTGATCTCGGCCTGGGCCGCCGCGAGCCACGCCACCGGCACCATGTAGGGCGAGCACGAGACGTAGGTCATCCCGACGCGGTGGCAGAACTCCACCGACGAGGGCTCCCCGCCGTGCTCGCCGCAAATGCCGACCTTCAGGCCCGGCACCGCTTTCCGGCCTCGCTCGATGCCGATGCGAACCAGCTCGCCGACGCCCTCCTGGTCCAGGACCGCGAAGGGGTCGCTCGGCAGCAGCTTCTTCTCGAGGTAGTACGGCAGGAACTTGCCGATGTCGTCCCGGCTGTACCCGAACGTCATCTGGGTCAGGTCGTTGGTGCCGAACGAGAAGAACTCGGCGTACTCCGCGATGCGGTCGGCGATCAGGGCCGCCCGCGGCACCTCGATCATGGTGCCGACCGAGTAGGGCACGCGCTTGCCGGTCTCCGCGATGACCTGCTGCGCCACTCGATCGGTCATCTCGCGAGTCAGCTTCATCTCGGCCACGGTGCCGGTGAGCGGAATCATGATCTCGGGCTCCACCCGGTGGCCGGCCCCGACCACCTCGCAGGCCGCCTCCATGATCGCCCGTACCTGCATGTCGTAGATCTCGGGGAACGTGATGCCGAGCCGGCATCCGCGATGGCCGAGCATCGGGTTCGCCTCGAGCAGCGCTTCCAGGCGCGCCTTCACGGCCCCGAGCTCGGCGTGCCGCTCGGGATTGAAGCCGCGCGCGTCCAGTCGCGTGTACTCTTCGAGCACTTCTTTGTACTTGGGCAGGAACTCGTGCAACGGGGGATCCAGCAGCCGGATCGTCACCGGATGCGGAGCCATCGCCCGGAGGATGCCGATGAAGTCCTCGCGCTGGAAGGGTAGGAGCTTGTCCACCGCCTTCTTCCGCGACTGGACGTCGCCGGCCATGATCATCTCGCGCACGATCGGAATGCGCTCGTCGCCGAAGAACATGTGCTCGGTGCGCACGAGGCCGATGCCGACCGCGCCGAACTCACGCGCCTTGGCCGCGTCGGCCGGGGTATCGGCGTTCGCGCGCACGCTGGTCGTCGCCCGCTCGTGCGCCCAGCCGAGCAGCTCCCGGAACTCGTCGGAGAGCTTGGGATCGACCAGGGGCTGCGCCCCCACGATCACCTCGCCGGTGGCCCCGTTGAGGGTGACGACCTGCCCCTCCCGGACGACCGCGCGCCCGGCCCGGAAGAGGTGGTTCTCCTCGTCCACCACCACGTCGCCGGCGCCGACCACACAGCACTTGCCCCAGCCCCGCGCCACCACCGCCGCGTGCGAGGTGAGACCGCCGCGAGAAGTGAGGACGCCCTGGGCGGCGTGCATGCCGGCCACGTCCTCGGGCGAGGTCTCCGAGCGCACCAGGATGACCGCTTCTTCGCGCAGCGCCATCTCCACCGCCGTCTCGGGGTCGAAGACGACCTTGCCGACGGCGGCCGCGGGCGTGGCGGGCAGCCCGCTCGCGATGGCGGTGTACCGGGCCTGGGGATCCACCGTCTTCACGAGCAGCTGGTGCAGCGAGGCCGGCTCCACCCGCAGGAGCGCGGTGTCGCGATCGATGCGCTTCTCCCGGAACATCTCCACCGCGATGCGCACCGCGGCGGCGGCGGTGCGCTTGCCCGAGCGCGTCTGCAGGATGTAGAGCCGACCCTCCTGCACCGTGAACTCGATGTCCTGCATGTTGCGGTAGTGGGCCTCGAGCCGGTCCTTGATCGCGGTGAGCTTGCGATACACCGCGGGCATGCGCGTCTTGAGCGCGTCGAGCGGCTCAGGGGTGCGGATGCCGGCCACCACGTCCTCGCCCTGGGCGTTGACCAGGAACTCGCCGAAGAACCGGCGCTCCCCGCTCGACGGATCGCGCGAGAAGCACACCCCGGTGCCGGAGGTCGGCCCGAGATTGCCGAAGACCATGGCCATCACCGTCACCGCGGTGCCCCAGTCGTCCGCCAGCCGGTGGATGCGCCGGTAGTCGACCGCCTTCTTGGCCCACCACGAATCGAACACCGCGTTGATGGCCAGACGCAGCTGCTCCAGGGGATCCTGTGGGAAGGCGCGCCCGGTCTTGTGCTGGACGACGCTCTTGAACTCGGCGACGAGGCTCTTCAGCGCGTCGGGTGGCAGATCGGCGTCGGTCTTCGCCCCCGCGCGCTGCTTGGCCGCGTCGAGCAGCGTGTCGAAGGCGCGACGGTCGATGGACAGGACCACGTCGCCGAACAGCGTGATGAAGCGCCGGTAGCAGTCCCAGGCGAAGCGCTCGTTCCGGGTGCGCTGGGCCAGCCCGAGCACGGTCTGGTCGTTGAGGCCGAGGTTGAGGACCGTATCCATCATCCCGGGCATCGAGACGCGCGCCCCGGATCGGACCGAGACCAGCAGCGGACGCGTGGGGTCGCCGAGGCGGTTGCCGGCCGCCGTCTGCAGGCGGGACAGGTGGACCATGACCTGATCCCACAGCCCGGCAGGATGTTTCTTGCCGGCCGCGTTGTAGTCCGCCCACGCCTCGGTGCTGATGGTGAAGCCGGGTGGCACCGGCACGCCCATGTTCGTCATCTCGGCCAGCTCGCAGCCCTTGCCGCCCAGCAGGTCGCGCATGGCGCTCGAGCCCTCGGCCCGGCCGTTGGCGAACGCGTAGACGTACTTCGGGGTGCGAGCGGGCGGGCGGGATGCGCGGCCTGTGCTCTTTCGACTGCTCGTCCGCGGCATCCAAGGACCCCCTGGGCGACACTGCCTGTCGCAGAGAAAAAGGACACAGGCCCGTTCAAGGGCCTGCGTCAATACGTGATGGTAGGGCGCTCAGGCGAGGATGTCAACGATTTAATCGTGCTGCAACGGGCACTTACGAACGGCCACCGCACGGGATTTCTCAGCGCTGCGTCAGGATCGCGCCTTCCGTCTCCGCCCCGCCCCGGCGTCGCGGTCGTCGCTCTTGGCCCCGGTCACCAGCGTCTCGACCGCGATCAGATGATCCAGCATCGCCCGGTGGGCCGCCACCTCGTCCCGCTGCTGCACGGCGGCCAGGATGCGCCGATGGTCTTCGTGCGACCGCGTCGGGCGGCCCGGCGTGTGCAGTGACTCCTCCCGGCTCTGGGTGAGCAGATCCATCAGCGCGTTGACGATCCGGGTGATGGCGCGGTTGTGGGCGCTGTTGGCGATGGCCGCGTGGAGCGCGGTGTCCTGCAGCATGCCGGTCCGGCCGCCCGCCACCTCCTTGGCCTGATCCTCGAGGATCCGCTCCATCTCGGAGATCTCCTCGCGGGTCGCCCGGCGGGCGGCGAGGGCCGCGATAGCGGGCTCGAGCAGGCGTCGGGCCTCGAACAGCTCCCCCACCGCCTCGCGGTGGGGCAGGATGACCAGCGCGAGGGGCTCGATCAGCGTCTCGACCGAGACGTCGCGCACGAACGCGCCCTCGCCGGCCCGGATCTCGATGAGCCCCCGGCTCTGCAGGGCGCGCAGGGCCTCGCGCACGGAGGTCCGGCTCACCATGAACTTCTCGGCCAGATCGCGCTCGGGGGGCAGCCGATCGCCCGACTTGAGACGTCCTTCGCCGATGAGCTGCTTGACCTGCCGGACGATCTCCTCGTAGATCCGGGTGGACTTGACCGGCTCCAGGTCCATGCGCGCCTGGGCCGGCCCGCCGACCGCGCCGCCGCGAACGGGGTCGCTCACCGCCCTACGCCCCCTCTCGCGCGGCCGGACGGCCCGACGTGCTGCGGGCCAGCCACCAGCCCAGCAGGCTCAGGCCGATCGCCAGCGCCACCGAGAGCGGATCGTCGATGAGGTCGGCGTGGTCGCCGAGCCACCTCCGGACGAGCGGGTCGTCGGTGATCATCTCTCCCGCCACGTAGCCCAGCACCCCGCCCCCGATCCAGATGATCCAGGGCTGATGCGTCATGAGCCGCGCGAGGAAGCCGCTGCCCCAGACCACGATCGGCAGCGACAGCGCGATGCCGAAGGCCACCAGCAGCAGGTCGCCGTGGGCCGCGGCCGCCACCGCCAGCACGTTGTCGAGGCTCATGGTCACGTCGGCCACCACGATGATCCAGATCGCCTGGCGGAGCGAAGTGCCGTGGCGCACCTGGCCCTCCTCGCGTCCGCCCGGCTTCACCAGCTTCACCGCGATCCAGAGCAGCAAGAGTCCGCCGGCGACGCGGAGCAGCGGGATCGTCAGCAGCACGCTCACGATCGCGATGAAGGTCAGCCGCAGCGCCACCGCCGCCGCGGTGCCCCACATCCGCCCCAGCCACTGCTCGCGGGCCGGCAGCGAGCGCACCGCGAGCGCGATGACCAGCGCGTTGTCGCCCGCGAGGGAGAGGTCGATCAGCACGATGCTCAGCAGCCGTGCCCAGAACTCCGGGTCGATCAGGAACGCCATGCCGGGTGCGATCTCCGTGGACGAGATTCTACGACGCGCGCCGCGCCAGCCCCCGGCCGATGCCGGTCAAGGCCGCCGCGAGCGTCATCGGCACAGCATACTCCAGCGACGCGGCCCATGCCCCGAGCCAGCCGATCACCAGCGGGTCCTCCAGGATCATGTCGCCGGCCACGTAGCCCAGCAGGCCGCCGCCCAGCCAGATGATCCACGGACGACGATTCATCAAGCCGGCCAGGAGCCCGCTGCCCCACACCACGATCGGCACCGACATCCCGATGCCCAGCCCCACCAGGAGCATGTCGCCGTGGGCCGCCGCGGCCACCGCCAGGACGTTGTCGAGGCTCATGGTGATGTCGGCGACCACGATGATCCAGATCGACTCCCAGAACGAGGCTCCGTGCCGGGTACCGCCCGCGGTCTCGTCCACCGGACGGACCAGCTTGAACGCGATCCAGATCAGGAGCAGGCCGCCGCAAAGCCGCAGGAGCGGCACCCGCAGCAGCACGCTGACGACGCCCACGAAAGCCAGCCGCAGCGCCACCGCGCCGACCGTCCCGCCGAGCTGGCCGAGAAGGCGCTGACGGCCGGGCAGCGCGCGGACCGCGAGCGCGATCACCACCGCGTTGTCGCCCGACAGCAGCATGTTCAAGAAGCTGATCTCGGCGAGACGGGCCCAGAACCCGGGCGCGTCCAGGATCAGCAGCACGTCACCGACCGCACGCCACCCTCATCCATCGTGGGAGTGGACCGCCGCGATCTCCGGCTTCCGCGCGCGGCGGAGATAGCGCTGGAGCAGCGGCAGGGCGAAGAAGAGGACCGCGACGGCGCTGATCGCCCCCGAGATCGGCCGCTCGAACAGAATGAGCAGCGACCCCTGGGACATGATGAGGCTCTGCCGCAGGGCGTTCTCCGCGAGGTCGCCGAGGACGAGGGCCAGCACGAGGGGGGCCAGGGGATAGTCGAGCTTCTTGAACACGTAGCCGATCACGCCGAACAGCAGCATATACCAGATGTCGATCATGCTGTCGTGCACCGCATAGGATCCCACCGCGCAGACCGCCACGATCAGCGGGGTGAGGATCGGGAACGGGATGCGCAGGATCGCCGCGAAGAACGGCACGAACGCCAGGACCATCGCGACGCCGATGACATTGCCGGTGTACATGCTGGCGATCAGGCCCCACACGAAGTCGGGCTTCTCCCGAAACAACATCGGTCCCGGCTGCAGGCCCCAGATGATGAGGCCCCCCAGCATGACCGCCGCGGTGGGGC
>DATFYA010000084.1 GCA_035315345.1 Candidatus Methylomirabilota bacterium | reverse complement strand
ACCCGGCGCTGGGCATCGAGGCCCAGGGCTTCTGCGTGATTCCGAAGCGGGAAAGCGCGCCCGCCGGCCGCAATCCGATGATCGATTCCGCAAGCCAGGGCTAACCGGAGAATCCCCTTCAGCGAGCGTGAGTCGCGCAAGGAACCCGTCACGCGAAGACCCGGGTGGGGGCCGGGCGCACCCGCTATCCATCCGTACGCGAAATATCCAGGTCTGTGTAACACGCGGGAGTCGCCAGAGGCCATGAGTCAAACGAAAGCGCTCGATGCGGAGCCGACGTCTTGATCGCACAAGCCTGGGAAGCCGGTGGGCACGTGCGAGGTACAACGTCAACCTTTGCCCTCGTGCCTGTCAGCGTCGACCTGGCAGGTGCCAGCGGTCGTTGCTGCCGGCGGCATTGTCGGAATGTCGCGCTGTTCGCAGAGCTGGAGCGGGCCGGTTTCACGGTGGGCCAGCCATCTGCGCTCAGAACTCCTTCTTCAGCCCGCCGAAGAACCCGCGCGGGGGGCCGAACTGGGTGGCGAAGATGCCGACCCCGGTGCCGTTGCGCAGCACGTAGTCCTGCCCGAGCAGGTTGATCACGTCGAAGCGCGCCTCCATCTTGCCGAAGGCGGGCAGCTCGAAGCGGTGGCTGATGCCGAGGTCGAGCTGCTGGTAGGGCGGGTTGCTCGAGTCGTTGGGATTGCGCACGGTGCGGCGCAGCCCGCTGCCCACGATCAGGTCCAGGCTCACGCGGGTGCGCTTCCAGAAGAGATAGCTGAGCCCGGCCGACGCGGTGATGAGCTGGCTGTGGTCGGTGACGATGTAGTGATCGTGGATGTAGGCCAGGTCGTCGGGCGAGAAGAGGGCCTGGGCGGTGACGATGCCCTTGGCCACCTGCTGCGCGGCGGCCAGGTTGCCGTAGGCGCTGAAGTCCCCCAGCGCGACGGACGCGGTCAGCTCGATCCCCACGTTGCTCGCGCGGTGGTAGTTGAACGGGGTCAGGAAGGTCGGCGCCCCGAACTGGCCCTCGTCCAGGTGGTAGAGCGAGTTCTTGTAGTAGGCGTCGAGCCCGACCCGCACGCCCGGGATGATCTGCTGGGTGACGCCCGCGTCGACGTAGTGGGCCCGCTCGGCCCGCACCGGGTTGTTGATCGGCACCGTCGATTCTGCGGTGGTGCCCCCGAAACGGCTCACCGTGGAGGTCGGCACGAACTCCTGGCGCGGGGGCGTGAAGTAGCGGGCGTACCCGGCGTGCACCGTGGTGGTGGGCGTGGCCTCCCACACCACGTTCAGACGCGGGCTCCACTGGTGCTCGCTGGTGAACGCGGCGATGCCGTCCAGCCGCACGCCGCCGTTGATGGTGACGGTCGGGAGGACCCGCCAGGCGTCCTGCAGGTAGACGCTGTAGGTGTAGCCGATCTTGCCGCGGCTGTCGAAGATCGTGAACGGCTGGTCGGAGGTGGGCACGCCGTCCACCGCGGGCAGCACGTCCGACGTGGACTGCACGCTGGTCTGCTCCGCAGCCAGGTAGGCGCCCGCGTGCAGGGTGTGGGTCGGGGTCAGCGTGTAGGTCCCGTCGAGCTGCAGGCCGCTGGCGATGCTGCTACGGTTCACCCGCTGGGCGATGCCGTTGAACATCACGTCGGCGAGCCGGTCGGGCCGGAACGCCATCGTGCTGTAGCGCGTGAAGAGGGCGGCCTGCAGGCTCGCGTCGCCCAGGGTCTTGAAGGCGGAGACGACCCCGAAGTAGTTCTGCTCGAGCTGGGTCTCGTCGATCTTCGTGGAGTCGAAATCGGAGACGCCGTTGACCGTGAACTCGGTCGGGACGCCGGGACGATTGGGGATCTGGAAGTGGCCCACGAAGCTGCCGAAGATGCCGGTCAGCTTTCTGGTGGCGTCCTTCAGGTACTCGAGGTAGGCGAAGGCGTGGCCCTGCCGGGTGTCGTCGTGGATCGCGCGGCCCGGCGTGGCCGACGAGATGCCGATGCTGTTCTGCAGGTAGTCCGCGGCCACGAAGTAGGTGAGCCGACCGATGCTGCCCCGGTATTCCACGCTCGGCTGGATCCACGACTGGCTGCCCCCGTACATCGCCACCGAGCCGCCGGGATCGAGCGCGCCGCTCCTGGTCTGGATGTCGAAGATGCCGGTGGTGCGCAGGCCGAACTCGGCGGGCAGCGCCCCGGTGAGCAGCGTGATCGAGCTGGCCAGCCGCGGGCTCAGCCCACCGCCGGCGCCGAAGAGCGTGGCCCCCTCGGGCAGCACGATGCCGTTGAGCCGGTACTGGATGTTGCCCATCTGCTCCCGCACGTGGATGCTGCCCGCGCTCGAGGAGTCCTGGCTCACGCCGGGCGCCTGCAGCAGCACGCGGGAGAGCGAGTTGTTCTCGCCACCGGGCTGCGCCTCGATCGCCCGGTTGGTCAGCTCGTAGGTGGAGGCCCCGATGCCCGGCTGGATCTTGATGCGCTCCTCCTCGAGGCGACGGGCGATGACCTGGATCGGCTCCAGCGCGACGACCGAGGCGGTCAGGACCAGATCGGCGGCGGCGCCCTCCGCCTCGGTCACGGTCACCAGCCGGGTCGCCGGCTCGAATCCTTCGTGCTCGCCGACCACCGCGTAGGTGCCGGCCCGCACGCCGTCGAACCTGAACTCGCCCCGCTCGGCGCTGGTCGTGGTCGTCACTACCTCCCCCGCGGCCGTCTCGAGGCGCAGCCGCACACCGGGCACCGGCCGCGCCTGGGCGTCCAGCGCCACGCCGGCCACGACGCCGGCCGGCGGCGCGGCGGGCGACGGGACGGCCGAGACCGCGAGCAGCACGAGCGCGACGGCCGAGCGGAGTGACGAGCGCATGCGTACCCTCCCGAGCACGTGACACGACGATCTGGACTGCGGGTGCGGCCGCGGTGGATCCGCCGCGGCGGGCGGACGGGAGACGCTAGGCGCCGGGCGGGCCGCGCGGGGCCTCGGGGGCGACGGCCACCGCGGGGCAGATGCGGGTCGGGAAGGCGGGCGGAGCCTGGCGAGGCGGCGCGGTCGGCGCCGCGCGCATCGAGAGGTCGGGGGCGACGGCCACCGTGTGGGTGGCGTGCTGCTGGAGCGGGCAGTCGGGGCTGCAGAAGCCGGGCGCGCTCCGGTCCTCGTCGAGCGCGGGGGGGATTCCCGCGCCGACGAGGGCGGTCGCGGCCAGCGCGACCGTGACGACGAGCCAGCACCGCCGCGTCAGGCGCCGGGCGGCCGGCCACATCAGGCGCGCGCGCCGGCGGGCGAGGCTCACCCGCGCGTCAGCCCAGCATCAGGACGGTGCGCGAGACCTCGCCGGCCTTCATGGCCCGAAACGCCTCGTTGACGTCCTCGAGCTTGCCCCGGCGCGTGATCATCTCGTCGAGCTTCAGCCGGCCCTGGCGGTACAGCTCGATGTAGCGCGGCATGTCCACCTTGAAGCGGTTGCTGCCCATGCTGCAGCCCTGGATCTTCTTCTCGCGGAGGAAGATGGGGCCGTCCAGCTCGATCTTCTGCCCGACCGGGATCATGCCCACCACGGTGGCGGTGCCGCCGTGCTTGATGCAGTCGAAGCACTGCTCGGCCGCGATCTTGAGCCCGATGCACTCGAAGGAGTAGTCGACACCCCCGCCGGTCAGGTCGCGGATGGCCTTCACCGGCTCGTCGGTCTTGGCGTTGACCCCGTGGGTCGCGCCCAGCTGCTTGGCGGTGGCGAGCTTGGACTCCACCGTGTCGACCGCGATGATCATGCGCGCGCCCGCGATGCGCGCGCCCTGCACCGCGGCCAGACCGACGCCGCCCGCCCCGAACACCGCGACGGTGGACCCGGGCTCGATGCGCGCGGTGTTGAGCACCGCGCCGACGCCGGTGGTGACGCCGCAGCCGATCAGGGCCGCCCGGTCCAGCGGCATGGACTCGTCGATCTTCACCAGCCCGTTCTCGTGCACCAGCATCTTCTCGGCGTAGGCCGAGAGATTGGCGAACTGGTTCACCGGCTGGCCCTTCCACGACAGCTTCGGCGGCTCGGTCTTCGCGCGCGCCGGCCGGGTCTGGCAGAGATGGGTGCGGCCGGTCAGGCAGTACTCGCAGTGACCGCAGAAGACGGACAGGCAGCAGATGACGTGGTCGCCCGGCTTGAACTCGGAGACTTGCAGCCCGACCTCCTCCACGATGCCGGCGGCCTCGTGGCCGAGGATGGCCGGGGTCGGGAACTGGTAGTAGCCGTCCACGAAGTGCAGATCGCTGTGGCACACCCCGGAGGCGACGGTGCGCACCAGCACCTCGCGGCCCATGGGCTTGTCGATGTCGACGTTCTCGATGGTGAGCGGCTGGTGCGGTCCATGGAACATGGCGGCTTTCATGTGTCGCTCCTCTCGGATCCGGGATCCGGCCTTGTGACGATCGTGGCTCGGGCTATCGCGAGACCGCCACCGCGCCCGACGCCTCCGCGACGGAGGGCCGCGACGCCGCGACCGCGGCATCCGCCTTCTTGAAGTCGGCGGGACCGAAGCCGTAGAGATGGGCGCCGCCCATCAGGATCTGCGCGGCGGTCTCGCGCGAGCAGCTCTTCAGCACGTTGTCGGACACGTAGGGGAAGTTCGAGTCGAAGTGCGGGTAGTCGGTGGACACGCACATGCGGTCGGCCCCTATGAGCCCGGCGGTGGCCTCGATCTCGGGCTCGCTCCCCTCCACCGCGGCCCAGCAGTTGCGGCGGAAATACTCCTTCGGGGTCATGGTCAGGTACGGGGCGTGCGAGTCGCGGTACTGCGGGTAGTCCCACTCGATGCGCGACAGCAGGCCGGGCACCCACGAGTTCTGGGCCTCCAGGAAGCCGACGCGCAGGCGGGGATGGAACTCGAACACCCCGCCGATGATCATGGCGATCAGGGCCTGCTGCATCTCGATCCAGTGACTCGCCACGTGGCGGTAGAAGCGGTTCTCGCCGTAGAGCACGTTCATGTGCGAGTACCACGCCCCGGTGCCCTCGTGGAAGCCCCAGGTCACGTTCAGCTCCTCGTGCAGGGAGTAGAGCGGATCCCAGTAGTTGGAGTGCCAGAAGTGGCCGTTGACCAGGTTGGGCCGGATGAAGGAGCCGACCGCGCCCAGCTCGCGCACGCAGCGTACCAGCTCGCGGCCGGCCAGCTGCACGTCGTGCACCGGCAGCATCGCGACGAACTTCAGGCGCTCCGGGCTGTAGCGGCAGAACTCGTGGATCCAGTTGTTGTAGGCCTGGCAGAGCGCCAGCGACAGCCGCGGGTCCATGCCGTCGCGCGCGAGCAAGCTCAGGCCGGTGGTGGGATAGAGGACCGCGATGTCCACACCCTCGATGGCCATGCCCATGACCTGCGCCTCGGGGTCGTAGTTGCGCTCGATGGCGAAGTCGAGGCGGTTGGTGGACTGCAGCCGGGAGCCCGACAGCGGCTGAGTGTTGTGCGCGGTCGTCCCGTCGGCCCGCGCGCGCTTGCGGTACTGCTGCAGCTCGGCGTCCATCGTGGTGGGCAGGCCGTCGATGACGATCGTGCCGCGCTTCGGCCGGCCGTCGGCGCCGATCGGCAGCACCACCCGCTCGCGGAATTTCGGATCGAGGTACCGCTCGAAGAGATCGGGCGGCTCCATGATATGCATGTCGGAGTCGACGAAGCGGAGATGATCTTTCATCTCGAGACTCCCCCTTTGCGGCGCCGCCGTGAGGCGGGGGTGACGGTCAGACCTTCTCGTAGGCCAGGCGCTTGACCCGGTCCATGTTGGTGCCCTCGATGCGGATGAGCCGGGTCGGCCCATCGCGCCGCGGGGAGTGCAGGTCGCCCTCGTTGTAGACGTGGGCCATGCCCGGCTTCAAGGGATAGCTGCGCACATGGCGCACCTTGCCCGGTCGGCTCTCGGTCGCCTTCTCCACCAGGGCCCAGTCGTTCATCAGGGTCTCGCCGCGGGCCTGGCCGTAGATGGCCCAGGACGGCCCGTGGTCGTGCGGATTGCTCTCGCGCGCGTTCTGGTAGACGTGACCGAGGATGCAGAAGCCTAGCTGGGGGTCGGTGTAGAGGATCTTGCGCTCCGGCCCGTCGTCGCCCAGGTACCGGGCGATGAACGCGTCGTCCTTCAGCACGTCCTCCACCAGGGCGCGGAGCCGGTCGCGCCCGGCCGGGCCGGGATCGGCGGTGAGGATGTCGTGAGCGGCCGTCGCGAACGTCTCGAGCGTGTAGGCCATGGAATGCTCTCCTCG